>JAKAHL010000091.1 GCA_021815005.1 Chloroflexota bacterium | reverse complement strand
ATCTGCCCCACGGGTTGTTCGTGTACACCAGGCGCGAGGTGACGGCCAGGTTCGGCACGTTGTAGGCGCTGGTCAGCATGTGCAGCGAGCGGTTGACGATGACCCGGCCGAGGCTCATGTAGGCGCCGTTGTCCACGGTGATGTCCATGGCCATGGCGGTGAGCTTCCCGTCGGCGTCGCAGGCGAGCCGGGTGTCGATCTCGTACGGGTGGCGCTTGGACGTGATCAGCATCGACTCGGCGAGGCTGGGCACGTAGCGCACCGGGCGGTTGAAGTGGAGCGCGGCGGCGCCCGCGATGCCCTCGGTGATGACCTCGACCTTGATGCCGAACTGCCCGCCCGAGAAAGGCTCCTCGTAGCGGATGCTCTCCCAGCCGAGCGCCTCCTGGAGCGTCTGCATGTGGAGGTGGATGTTGATGCTCCGGCCCAGGACGACCAGCTCCGCGTCCTCGCCCTGGCCCTCCATCCAGGCCAGGCTGACCTCGGGCTCCATCGGCGACTGGTGCACGAACTGGGTCGTGAAGTGCGCCGTGATCTCGTGGGCGGCCGTGGCGAACGCGGCGGCGGCATCGCCCTTCGTGATCGGCTGCTCGTAGCACAGGTTGGGCAGCTCGTCGTGGAGCTGCGGGGCGCCCGGCGCCATGGCCTTGGCCGGCGTGTCGAGCAGCGGCAGCACGTCGTACTCGACCCGGACGGCCTCGGCGGCGGCGAGCGCGTGCTCACGGGTGTCGGCCGCGACGATGGCGATGGCGTCGCCCAGGAGGCGCACCTTGGTGTCGCACAGGACCGGGCGGTCCGCGACCTGGTACTTGAGCCGGTTGGTGCCCCGGATGTCCCTGGCGGTCATGACACCGGCGACGCCCGGCATCCCCTCGGCGGCCGAGGTGTCCACGCTCCTGATCAGCGCGTGGCCGACGGGCGCCCGGGTCACGGCGATCTCGAGCGCGCCGGGCATGCGGATGTCCGCGCCGAAGGTGGCGGTGCCCGTGGCCTTGGCCATCGCGGAGGGCCGCGGGAACGAGGTGCCGATGAGCGGGGCGTCCGCGGGCGGGGTGTAGTCCGCGGGCGTGGCCTCGCCGCGCAGGAACTTCCCGGCCAGCTGCACGCCGTCGATGATCTTGACGTAGCCCGTGCAGCGGCACAGGTTGCGGCGGAGGGCGCGCTTCACCTCGTCCCGGGTCGGGTCCGGGTTGTGGCGGAGCAGCTCGTCGGCCGTGACGATCATGCCCGGCGTGCAGAAGCCGCACTGGACGGCGCCCGCCAGGACGAACGCCTCCTGGATCAGCCCCGGGCGGTCCGGCGTGCCCAGGCCCTCGATCGTGGTGATCTCGGCCCCGTCGAGGTCCTCGACCCTGGTGATGCACGAGAGCACGGCCTTGCCGTTCACCTGGACCATGCAGGTGCCGCACTGGCCCTTCCGGTCGCACGACTGCTTGGTGCCGGTCAGGCCGAGCTCCTCGCGGACGACGTCGAGCAGGACCGTGTCCCGGTCCTGTGCGAGCACCTCGACCGGGTGCCGGTTGACGGTGAGCCTGACTTTCTTCACGTGCGCTCCGCCCTGTTGTCCGCCCGGCCCGCGACGACCCGTCCGCCGCATCCGGCGCGAGCCACCATCATCGGGGGTACGACCGGCTGGGGTACACCGTTTCGGCCCCGTGTTGCACGGGCCGGTCGGCCCGCGGCGCCGCGCTACGAGCGGTCGGCGATCTCGATCACCGTCTCGTCCGGCCGGACGCCGCGCCGGACGTGCATGAGCTTGTACTGCCAGCCGTACTTGCGGCTGATGCGCGCCCTGCCGGCAGTCACCGCCTCCGGCGAGGCGGCGAGCGTCGCCCGAGCGGGCACCCACTCGCCTCTCGGCCTGCCGCGCATGTCGCACTGGCAGACCTCCACCTCGGGGTTGTTGCGGATCCGCTTCGCCTTGCCGGTGACAAGCGAGGTCAGCACGTAGAGCCGGCCGCTCTCGGCGGCCACCCAGACGGGCGTGTCCACCGCAACGCCGGTCCTGCGGAAGGTGCGCAGCAAGATATAGCGCGGGTCACCGAGCTGCGAGAGGGTCATGGTCGCCTCGAATGGGGCCCGGGCGGGCCCAAGACGATACCGGCCCCTCGCCCGCGGCGCGAGGAGGGGCCGTCCCCGACTCGATCAGTACTGGAACAGCAGCTCGCGGTACTTGGGCAGCGGCCACAGGTCGTCGGCGACCAGCGTCTCCAGCTCGTCAGCCACGGCTCGCAGCGCGTTCTGCGCAGGGATCACGACGTCCACGAACGCGCGGGCCTCGCCCTGGACGGTCTCGGCCTCGTGCGCCTCGTGCTGCGCGTGCTCAAGGGCGTGGATCGCGTCCACCAGGCTGTCGGTGAGCGAGCCCACCCTGTCGGCGACGGTCCTGACGCCCCGCGAGGGGCCCGCGGCGGCCAGCTGGCCCAGGTAGGCGACGCAGGCCGGCAGGATCATCGTCTTGGCGATGTCCAGGGCACAGCTCGCCTCGATGTTCTGGACCTTGACGTACTTCTCCCAGAAGATGTCCACGCGGGCTTCGAGCTCGCGCTCGGAGAGCACGCCGAACTTGGTGAACACCGCCCTTGCCTCGGCCGTGGCCAGGGCGGGCAGCGCGTCCACGGTGGTTCGGTTGTTGGGCAGGCCGCGACGGGCCGCCTCCGCGTGCCACTCCTCCGAGTAGCCGTTGCCCTCGAACAGCACGCGCTTGTGCTGCTTGACGATGCCCGACAGGATGGAGGTGAGGCCGTCGAAGTCGCCCGGCTGGAGCTGCTCGAGCTCGTCAGCGAGGGCCGAGAGAGAGTCCGCGACCGCGGCGTTGAGCGCCGTCTGCGGCCAGTAGATCGGGGCGGACGAGCCCACCGCGCGGAACTCGAACTTGTTGCCGGTGAAGGCGAACGGCGAGGTGCGGTTGCGGTCCGTGGCGTCCTTGGCCAGGGTGGGCAGCGAGGTCACCCCGAGGCCGACGTGGCCGCCCTTCTTCGACGCCGAGGCGGCCCCCTGCTCCAGCTGGCCCACGACGTCCTCGAGCTGGCTGCCGAGGAACACCGACATGATGGCCGGCGGGGCCTCGTTGGCGCCCAGGCGGTGATCCTGGCCGGCATCCGCGATCGAGGCGCGGAGGACGGCGGCGTGGCTGTCGATCGCCCGGATGATGGCGATCAGGAAGGCGAGGAACTGGGCGTTGGCGTGCGGGTTCGCGCCCGGGTCGAGCAGGTTCTCGCCGAGGTCCGTGGACATCGACCAGTTGTTGTGCTTGCCCGAGCCGTTGATGCCCGCGAACGGCTTCTCGTGGATGAGGAACGCCAGGTCGTGCGCCGGGGCGAGCCGCCGCATGGTGGCCATGACCATCATGTTGTGGTCGGACCCGACCGAGGTGGACTCGAACACGGGCGCCATCTCGAACTGGCCCGGCGCCACCTCGTTGTGGCGGGTCTTGGACGGGATGCCGAGCCGCCACAGCTCGCGGTCGAGATCCATCATGAACGCGAGGATCCGGGGGCGGATGGCGCCGAAGTACTGGTCCTCGAGCTCCTGGCCCTTGGGCGGCGGCGCTCCGAACAGGGTGCGCCCGGTGAGCAGCAGGTCCGGGCGCTGGTCGGCCAGGCGCCGGTCCACGAGGAAGTACTCCTGCTCGGGGCCGATGGTCGTGAACACCCGCGAGGCCGTCGTGTTGCCGAACCAGCGCAGGATGCGCAGGGCCTGCTTGCCCAGCGCCTGCTGGCTGCGGAGCAGCGGGATCTTGTGGTCCAGCGCCTCGCCCGTGAACGAGACGTAGGCCGTGGGGATCGTCAGGGTGACGCCGTTGGGCTCCACCTGGAGGAAGATCGGGCTGGTGACGTCCCAGGCGGTGTAGCCGCGGGCCTCGAAGGTGGCGCGGATGCCCCCCGACGGGAACGACGACGCGTCAGGCTCTCCCTGGAGCAGGTTCCGGCCGCTGAACTCGGCGATGGTGGAGCCGTCGCCGTCCGGCGCCAGGAACGAGTCGTGCTTCTCGGCCGTGGAGCCGGTCATGGGCACGAACCAGTGCGTGTAGTGGCTGGCGCCCTGCGCCATCGCCCACTCCTTGACGCCGTGCGCCACGGCGTCGGCAATCTCCGGGGCGAACGGCTCCAGGCCGTCGATGACGCGACGGAGACGCCGGTAGATGGGCTTGGGCAGGTACTCCCGCTGAACGCCCTCATGGAACACGTACTGGCCGTAGATGGCTTCGCCGGCGTGCTCGAGGTAGTTCTGGGTGGAGGCGACCTTGTGGGTCGAGATCGCCTCGATGGCCTTGTGGCGAGCGGTCATGGGGCTCCTGCCGGGTGTCACGGCCTGCGCGCTGCTGCGGGTGGGCGTGGCCCGAACCTACCGCTCGCGCCGGGCCGTGTCGATAGCGGCGCGCCGAATGAACCGAGAAGGATTGCGGTCGCAACCGAGCCGCAATGCAGTTCTCCACACTCCCCGCCCGGGCCGGGGGGCGGGACTGGGTCGCGCGGGCGACACGCGGGCCAGGGGCGGCTCACGATGCCCACCGGGCGGCGGTCGAGAGGCGGATGCGGCACACGAGCGGCTCGTCGGACACGAACGGCTCCAGGTCGTCCACGGCAAGCCCGTCACCGATGGCCGCCACGGCCCGGTCCAGCAGGCCCAGGTGGACCCCGCACACGACGCCGCGGTACTCGCGGGCGACCGCGACGAACGGGCACGCCCGGAGGACGATCTCCGCGCCGTCACCCAGCACGTCGGGGCGGAAGCCGAGCCCGTCGAGGACGCCGGCGAGGGAGCCCACGGCCCCGTCGTGGTCCGCGGCCGGGCTGAGACTGCCGTCGGGGACGGCCTCGGCCCAGCGACGGCCCGCCTCGCGCGCGGCCTCGCCCGCCCCGGCCCCGCCGTCGAGCTGGGCGGCCAGCACGCGCGCGAGCTGTTCGTAGGGCAGGGCGTGCGACGTCTCGGGCGCCGCGACGTACCGCCACGACGGGCGCCCAGCGAGGCCGCTGCGCGCCGCCGTCCGCGCCACCAGCCCCGAGCTGACGAGCATCGAGAGGTGGAACTGCGCCGTGGACTCGGCGACGCCGACGGCGGCGGCCAGCTCCTCGACGCGCATCGGCTCGGCGGCCGCGCGGAGGGCGTCGAGCAGCGCCGACCGGCGATCGGCCTGCCGGGGTCGAGGGACGGGATCGCTGTGCTGCATTTACTTGATTATAATTGGCGAGGCCGACCCTGCATCAGACCAGCTCGGGGCATCGCCGTGGACTTCTCGCGCCAACTCCCCGCCGCCCGGGCCGCGCCCGCCGCCCGGCAGTGGCTGCCGCGCCAGCACGGCGCCTGGGCCATGCTGGCGGTGCCGTTCCTGCTGGGCATCGCCGCCAGCGCCCCGGACCCGTGGCAGCTGGTGCTCGCCGGCTCCTCTGTGCTCGGGTACCTCGCCTCTGCCACGGCGCAGTCGTGGCGCCGGGCCCGGCGGAGGGAGCCGTTCACCTTGCCGCTCGCGGCGTATGCCGCCGGCTTCGCCATTCTCGGCATCCCGCTGGCCGTCGCCTTCCCCGCGCTGCTCGCCACGCTCGTTGTCCTCGGCCCCGCCACGGCGGTCGTCGCCGCGGGCGCCAGGCCGGGCACCCGTCGCGACCTCGCCAACAGCGTCGCCCAGGCAGCCCAGGCGCTGGTGCTGGTGCCGTCCGCCGCCTGGATCTCCGGCGCCTTCGACTCGGGCCGGACTGCGGTCGCCACCGGCATCGGGGCGGCCTACCTCCTCGGCACGGTGCTCGTGGTCCGGTCGGTTCTCCGCGAGCGCGACAGCCGCTCGTTCACGACGCTCTCGGCGGGGTTCCACGCGCTCCTGGTGCTGCCCGCCGTGCCACTCGGTCCCGTCTGGGTCCTGGTGACCCTCGGGTTGACGGCGAGGGCGGCGGCGCTGCCCGTCGCGGCGCGCAGGCTGGCCGGGACGGCCCGATCGCTCCGACCCGCGCACGTCGGTGCGGTCGAGGCGGCGGCGTCGGTCGCCGTGGTCCTGGCGGCGTTCCTCACGCGACCCTGAGCCCTCGCCGAGCGGTCTGCCGATCCCCGCGCCCGGCCCGAGGGCCTGCCGATCCCCGCGCCCGGCCGGCGCGCCCTCCCGGAGAAGCTACCTCATCCCGGCTGCGATCGATGCGGTGCGGATCTGGGCCAGCAACGCCGACCCCCCGGCCCACGGCAGCAGGAAGCCGGGCTGGGCCTCGCCCACGATGAGCGTGGGCCGCAGGACCACCTGGGCCAGGTGCCGTCCGCTGAAGGTCAGCTCCACGAGGATGCCCTCCTGGGTGCGCGTGTCGTGCGTGAGGTCGAACACGAAGTCGCCCATCGAGTACACGATGAGCTTGTCGCCGATGACGCGGATCGGGCCGGCCCAGTGCGAGTGGCCGCCGATCACCGCGTCGGCCCCGGCCCTGAGCAGCGCCGGGCCGAGCGACGCCTGCTGGGCGTTGAGCCGATCCGTGTACTCCACGCCCCAGTGCGGGAAGACGATGACGACGTCCGCTCCCGCCGCCCGGGCGGCCCGGATGTCCGCCGTGGCCGACGCGAGGCTGAGCCCCGCGGCGCCGGCCGAGGTGGCGGTGGCGTTGGGGGTCCCGCCGATGCCGTTGTAGGCGAGGACGGCGATCCTGAGGCCGTCCGCGGTGAGCCAGGCCGGGCTCCGGGCGACGCCGCTCGTGGGGCCGGCGCCGGCGTGCGTGATCCCCAGCGCATCGAGGTTGCTGATGGTGCTGGCGATTCCCGACGGGCCCCAGTTGCCGATGTGGTTGTTGGCCAGCGACACCATGTCGATGCCCGCGTCCTTCAGGCCCACCAGCAGCCGGGGGTCCATCGAGAACACGAGCCCGGACGGGTGGTAGCGGAAGTCGCTCGGCGCGGGGCCCTCCAGGTTGGCGAGCGCGAGGTCGGCGCGCTGCAGGTAGGCCCGCAGCGTGCCCGCGGCTCCGGCCGTGGCCGTCGTGGCGACGGCGAAGCCCGGATAGCCGCAGCAGTGGGTGGAGGTGACCTTCGCGTCGCCGCCGTTCCAAGGGTAGTCGGCGCCGAGCCCGTCGATGACGGTCCGCTGGTAGACATACCGGTCGAGCATGACGTCGCCGCCTGCGACGAGCGTCCACGCCGCCGCGGGGTCGAACGTGGACGGCGCGGCGCCGGCGGGCTCCCGGACGGTCAGCGGCCACGACGCCAGGTCGCGGAGGGGCCCGACGCCGAACAGCGAGACCGACCCGACGGCGAGGGCGCGGACCGACGGCCCGACATCCTCCGGGCGCAGCACGCCAAGGCTGCCCGGGCTGGCCTGGACCGCCGCCAGCACGGCGGCCGGGGCCAGCGCATGCACGTTGGCGCCGGGGGTGACGGCCAGCGACGCGGCGAGCCACGGAAGGTCCGGCGCAGCGACGTAGACGGGGCGCGGGCCTCCGGAGACGGCGGCGGCGAGGACGCCCAGCGAGATCGACGACTCGGACGACCAGAAGCCCGTGACCGGGACCAGCGGCACAAGGACGGAGGTGCTGCCGGTTGCCGGAGCGGGCGAGCCGGCGACGAACCCGGACGCCGGGGCTGCCTGCGAGGCCGACGCCCCCACCAGCGGGGCAACGGGTGACGGGGCCGGCGTGGCGAGGGACGGGACGGCCGGCGAACCCGGGGCCGGTACGCCCGAGGGCGCTGGCGGCGCGGACCCGC
>JAKAHL010000090.1 GCA_021815005.1 Chloroflexota bacterium | reverse complement strand
GGCGACGATCGCGGCGCCGTCGATCCGCGCGGCCATCGCGAGGGCGGCCGCCAGCGGCGCGCCGAGGGCGCGGCGGCCGGTCGCGGACCGGCCCAGGAAGTAGGCGGCGGCGAGCGCCAGGAACAGCGGCTCGCTGTAGGCCATGGAGAAGGCGAACGAGGGCGGCGAGAACGCCAGGAGCGCCACGGCGCCGCTGGCGACGGCCGTGCCGAACCGGTCGGCGAGGAGCCGCCAGAGCAGGACCGCCGCGATCACGAACAGGAGGTTCGCGAGCAGGACCGGGACCAGCGGGTCGGGCGACAGGACCGCCGCGACCCGCATGAGCCCGGGCCAGAGGGGGAAGAAGGCGAAGTCGTACCGGCCGACGGTCGTGGCGCTCGTGAACGACGTCGGGTGGTAGCCGTGGGTGGCGACCTCGAGATACCAGCCGGCGTCCCACCACGTGAACGGCGTCGGGATGGTCGCCCGCGACGACGCGTCGGCGAGGATGATCAGGACGCTCGAATAGACGCGCGACGCGAGCGCGATCAGGGCCGGCGTCAGGAGCGCGCGCCAGGACGCCGTCGAGAGCACGAGCGCAAGCCGCCCCGTTCCCGTGGCCCTCCCGTCGTCGCGCCCCTGGCCCAGCCGCACCGTCCACCGCCCTCTCGGATCTGCCGCTCGGCGGAGGGTACCGCCCCGGGCGCGGCCGCGGTGGGGCCGGGTCCCGCGGCCGAGGGCGATTAGCTCAGTCGGTTAGAGCGAATGCTTGACATGCCGTTGCGCTCCCAGCGGTGTAGCCTCCCCCATCTGAACGTGACGGCCCGTCGCGAAGGCGCGCCGATTATCGTGGTGTTCGGCCGGGTGCGGGGCGAGGAAGTAGGGCCGAATTCTTCGTCGATTCCGGCCGCGCGACCTTGTCCGTGTTGCCCCAGGACCCCGCCGTCGGCGCCGAGGTAACTGGGGTGGCGTCCGCTCCGCCGTCGGGCGTGTGGCCGGCCGGCCGTCCTTGGAACTCCGGCTCGTCGGTCCACGAGATCGCCGGCTGCACACCGGCGGCTAGGTCGCCCCACTGGATGCCGCCCCGGCGGCAGGGCTGGCCGGGCGCGCTCATCCTGCCCGACGCCGTGCGGCGTGCACGGCATCGTGCTGCTCCGCTGTCGTCTTGGCCCGTCGGGACGCGCGAGCCCCGGGCTGCTTCTGCCAGGCCTCGTCAACCGACCGAAGCTGGGGATGGCGGTGCGGCTCCGATGTCGCTGGCACGCCATTCGCAAACTGCTCCGCGAACACCTCGACCAACTCCGGGTCGAACTGGATCCCCGCCATCCGTCGGAGCTCCTCGATCGCAGCCTCGTGGGAGATCGCGGCGCGGTATGGACGCCCACCGGTCATGGCCTCGTACGCGTCGCAGATCGACACAATCCGCGCGCCGATCGGGATGTCTCGGCCGGCCAGCCCGTGCGGGTACCCGCGGCCGTCGTACCACTCGTGGTGATGCAGCACGATCATCGCGGCGTCGCGCAGCGCTCCGGCCTGCTCCAAGACGACGTGGCCGATCTTCGGGTGCTCGGTGACGACGCGCCACTCAGCGGGGCGCAGGTCGGCCGGGCTCGCGAGGATCTCGTCGGGGATCGCGAGCTTCCCGAGGTCGTGCAGCAGACTGGCGGTGTGGATCCGGTCCAGTTCGCCCTCGGGCAGGTCGATCGCGCGGGCCATCGCGATCGACGCCTCGGCGATGAGCGTCGAGGGCTTCCCGGCCCAATCCGGCCGGCCCTCGAGCGAGGCCAGGAGCGCGTCTTGCGCCGCGGCCATGGCGGCGCGCCCCACGTCGATCGCGGCGGACCGCGCCTCGGGGCGGATCGGCGACCGGTGGACGGTCGCCTCGTCCTCGGCCTCGCAGAACACGTACACGGAGTCTCGCCCGAGGGCCTTGGCTGAGTAGAGGGCCGCGTCGGCGTCTCGGACGAGAGCGTCTGCGTGCAGCCGGGGGCCGGTGCCGCCGGCGACGCCTGCGGAGACGGTTACGGTCGACTCCTGCCCGTCGGGCAGGCGGATGGGCGTCCTGGCGACCACCAGGCGGAGCTTCTCGGCGAGCGAGGCTGCGGCGTCCGCGTCGGTCTCGGGGAGCACCAGGAGGAACTCCTCACCGCCGAACCGGCCGACAACGTCCACTGACCGGATGTTCTCGGCCAGTCGCCTGGCGACCTCCCGGAGGGCCTGGTCGCCCGCGGTGTGGCCGAACGTGTCATTCAGGCGCTTGAAGTGGTCGAGGTCGAGCATCACGACGGAGAGCGGCCTGGCGTACCGCGCCGCGCGGGCCAGCTCCTCGTCGACCCGACCCAGGACGGCCTGGCGATTCGGAATCGCCGTCAGGGGGTCGACCGTGGCCAGCTGCCAGGTGGCGCCCACGCGCTCGGCCAGCTGCTCGAATGCGCGACGGAGACGGGGGTCCTCGATCCCCTTCGCGTCTGCGGCGACCAGGTCCGCCTCCCCGGCGGCCGCCGTTAGCCGCTCGGCGAGTTGCGAGATCCGGCGCATCTGCCGCCGCACGACCAGGGCGGAGAAACCGGCGGTCGCCGCGAGGCCGCCGGCGAGCGCCATCAGGAGCGCGCTGATTGTCAAGACTGTGTTGCTGTCCAACGCCCCGAACCTCCCCCGGCGTGCAGGACATCTCCCCGCATGGGCCGTGCGTTGAGCGTAAGCACCGCGCGTGCGCATTCCATGGCCGGATAGTCCTACGCCCCGCCGTACGCTCCCAGAGGCAGAAGCTGCCCGGATGGCACCCAACGGCGACGGCGAGCCGCGCGACCGCCTCGGTTTCGGTCGCGCCCGTCGCGTCGGTCGACGACCTCAACTTCCCCCTTGCGCGGATGCTCGCGCCAGAGGCCACGGCGGTGCGCGCGCCGTCAGCGGGTCTCGCGCCGGCCTTCCGGACGTTCAGCCGCGAAGGCTCGCCAGCGCCTCGTGCGGGGCATCGGCCGCGGCCTCTCGATCGCCCACGGCGGAGCTGATGAGGCCCCGCCGATGTGGGGGGGACACCGTCGGGGCCGGCGGCAAGGCTACTGCGGCCGGGCCAATAGGGAGGCTGCGAGAGTGCGTGGCCACTCGCACGAGCGAGTCTCCATTCAGACCGCGCCGAAAGGAGGCAGGGGGCCCGTCGCCCCGCCGGCTGGTCACCGCCGGCCGTCCTGGGCCAGCCGGTCGGCGGGGGAGAGCGACCTTGCGACCTTGCGCGCCCGCTCGGCGCGCATGCTCTTGGCGTACCGGGCCACCATCTCGCGGGAGCGCCAGCCGGCCACCTCCATCAGGTCGGTCTCCTGCATGCCCGCCGAGAGCATGCTCTGGGCGTAGGCGTGGCGGAAGAGGTGCGGGTGCACGCCAGCGAGGCCGGCGGCCTCGCAGCGGTCCCGCACGAGCTTCGCGAGGCCCGTCTCGCGGAGGCGCCTCTTGCGCCCGAGCCACAGCCACGGCTCGCCGGAGTCGGCCCTCCTCGCCCGCGCGCGCACGTACCGGTCCAGGGCGCGGACAGTGGTGTCGCCGATCGCCACGCGACGCCTGCCGGTCTTGCCGTCCACGTCCACGAGCCCCTCGTCCAGGTCCACGTGCGTGACGCGGGCGCCCGCCGCCGCGCAGGCCAGGGAGGCGCCGCCGGTGTAGGCGAAGAGCGAGAGCACCACGGGCGCGCGCCCGAGGGCCGCGGCGGCCTGCCGCACGGCTCCGTCGAGCCAGCCCCACGTCGCGGCGTGCTCCGGGAAGACGCCGACCTGGCCGCCCACGGCCGCCCGGCACTCGAGCGTGAGCGGCCCGATGCGCACGGGCCACGGGTCGGCCGCCGCGCCGCGCACCCAGGCGCCCTTCGCCCAGCGCAGCGAGGGCTTCGCCCACTCGCCGTCGGGGGCGCGTCGCGACCCGTTGGCACCGGGCGCGGGCCGGTCCACGAAAACGTCGGCGATGCGCTCGAGCCGCCGGCCGCGGCCGCGGTGGGGCCGGGTCCCACGGTCCCGACGCGGCGTTGGTTCGTGCTATCCTCCGCGGCCGAGGGCGATTAGCTCAGTTGGTTAGAGCGCATGCTTGACATGCATGAGGTCACTGGTTCGAGTCCAGTATCGCCCACCACCTCGGCCCGTCCGCGGGCCCGAGCGCGAACGCGTCGAGCGGGACGCACCGCACCGGAACGTCGCCAGAGAGCAGGGGCCGCAGGCTGGGAGCCCCCGCAGAGCCGACCGGACGCGGCACCACCCGTGAGCGGCCGGCGAACCGGCCCGGGATCCGCCCGTTAGCGCGGCACGAGAGCGCGGCGGCAGCACACCACGAGGCCGGCGCGAAGGCGGGTGGAACCGCGGGAGGTCGAACCTCTCGTCCTGTCGGGCGAGAGGTTCTGTGATTCTCAGGAGCGCGATCGACATGGCAGACGACACCCAGGCCCAGGCCGAGCTGGCCGACGACGAGGCCCTGGAGGCCCCGATCCGAGGCTCCGCGGACGAGCTGCTCGACGCGGGCGCCCACGCGCCCATCGACGCGATGCGCCACAGCACGGCGCACGTCATGGCGGAGGCGGTGCTGGCGCTGTTCCCCGACGCGCGGCTGGGCATCGGCCCGGCGGTGGAGAACGGCTTCTACTACGACTTCGACCTGCCGCGCCCGCTCACGCCCGACGACCTCGCCGCCATCGAGGCCCGGATGGCCGAGAGCGTCAGGGCGGACCACCCCTTCGTGCGCCGCGAGGTCGGCTTCGACGCCGGGCGGGCGGCCGAGGCCGAGGCCGGCCAGGCGTTCAAGGTGGAGATCCTCGACGACCTCGCCCGCAAGGCGGCCGAGACGGGCGAGCCCATGCCGCCGGTGACCTTCTACGAGCACGGCCCGTTCCGCGACCTGTGCAAGGGGCCGCACGTGGCGTCCACGGGCAGGATCGGCCCGTTCAAGCTGCTCTCGGTGGCGGGCGCCTACTGGCGCGGTGACGAGAAGCGCCCCATGCTCCAGCGGATCTACGGCACGGTCTGGGAGACGCAGGAGCAGCTGGACCAGTACCTGTGGCGCCGCGAGGAGGCCAAGAAGCGCGACCACCGGCGCCTCGGCCGGGAGCTCGACCTGTTCAGCTTCCACGACGTCAGCCCGGGCTCGGCCTTCTGGCACCCCAAGGGCCAGCGGATCTGGCGCACGCTCGAGACCGCGATCCGCGAGGTCCAGGACCGTCGCGAGTACACCGAGGTCTCCACGCCGATGGTCGTGTCCCAGCGGCTCTGGGAGGCGTCCGGCCACTGGGCGCTGTACAAGGAGAACATGTTCCTGATCGAGAGCGAGGGGCAGACGTTCTCGCTCAAGCCCATGAACTGCCCCGAGTCCACGATCATCTACAAGACGCACCTGCGCTCGTACCGCGACCTGCCGCTGCGGCTCTCGGAGTTCGGCCGGCTCCACCGCAACGAGCGCTCGGGCACGCTGTCGGGCCTGACCCGCGTCCGCCAGTTCATCCAGGACGACGGCCACATCTACGTCCGCCCCGACCAGCTCGCCGACGAGATCGCGGCCCTGCTGGGCGAGGTGGACGAGGTGTACGGCTGGTTCGGCCTGCGGCCCGAGCTCAAGTTCGGCACCAAGCCGGACAAGGCGCTGGGCGACCCGGCGCTGTGGGACCGGGCCGAGGCGCTGATCCGCGAGGCGCTCGACCGGGCCGGCCTGCCGTGGACGCTCAAGCCCAAGGACGGCGCGTTCTACGCCCCCAAGATCGACATCCACATCGAGGACGCCCTGGGGCGGAGCTGGCAGACGGCCACCATCCAGGTGGACCTCACGATGCTGCCGGAGCGGTTCGACCTGACCTACATCGACGAGGCCGGCCAGGCCGTCCGCCCGATGGCCATCCACCGGGCGATCTACGGCTCGCTCGAGCGGTTCATCGGCATCCTGGTGGAGCACTTCGGCGGGGCGTTCCCGCTGTGGCTGGCGCCGGTGCAGGCGGTGGTGATCCCGATCGCGGACCGCCACGTCCCGGCCGCCCGGGAGCTGGCTGCCGAGCTGCGGGCCGCCGGTGTCCGGTTCGTGGAGGTTGACGACTCCGACAACCGGATGCAGAACAAGATCCGCCTGGCGCAGGGGCAGAAGGTCCCCTACATGCTCATCCTCGGCGACCGCGAGGTCGAGGCGCGCACCGCCGCCGTCCGCCGGCGCGGCGCCGGCAAGAACGACCCGCAGGAGGTCCTGCCCTGGTCCGAGCTGGCCTGGCGCATGGGCGAGGAGATCCGCGAGAAGCGCCTGGGGTAGGGGAGCGGGTGCCCGCGATTCCGCCGCCGCGGACGCACTCGCCGCCGCCCGGCGGGACCAGCCGGCCGTCTGCCGCGATGTTCCTGTGGGCGACGATCTCGACGGGTCGAACTCGCTCGGCCCCCACCTTCAGGGCCGCGACCGACCGCCCCCCGTCGGGCGTGTTCCCGCGGGGAACGGAGTCGACCGGCGGAGCCCCCGCGCGGCCGCCCGCCGGGCGGCGTCGGCCCCCAGCCCGGCGAGACGCGTCAAGTTCGTAGCCGTGCAGAACCGCCCGCCCCGATCGCCAGCGCGACGGGCGTTGCGCGGGCCTCGCCGGGCCGGCCCTTCGTTGCGACCCGTCGAACCCCTGTGCTATCCTCCCGCGGCGGTCGCGCCCGGCCCGCGTGCCCTGTCGCGCCGCGAAGCCTCACCCATTCCGAGCAGAGGGAAACCACCATCAGCCGAGACCTGCGCATTAACCAGATGATCCGCGTCCCACAGGTGCGGGTTGTCGATGAGGACGGGCAGCAGCTTGGCGTCATGCAGACGCACCAGGCGATGGCCATGGCGCAGGAGCGCGGGCTCGACCTTGTGGAAGTCGCCCCGATGGCAGCGCCGCCCGTCGTCCGCTTTCTCGATTACGGCCAGTACAAGTACGAGCTGACCAAGAAAGAGAAAGAGGCCAAGCGCAAGCAGCGGGCGATCGAGTTCAAGGAGGTCCGCCTCACGCCGAAGATCGGCACGGGGGACTTCGAGACCAAGGTCCACCGAGCCGTCGAGTTTCTCGAGGACGGCGACCGCATCAAGGTCACGGTCCGCTTCCGCGGCCGGGAGCTCACCCACCCCGACATCGGTCGGAGCCTGCTCGCCAGGTTCGGCGACGCGGTCAAGGACCACGGCACGGTGGACCGGACCCCCGCGCTCGAGGGGAAGTCGATGTTCATGACGCTCGCCTCGGTCCACAAGCCGAGGGTCCACGAGCACCGCAAGACCGACGGCGAAGCGGGTCTGTCGCCCGCCACCAGCGCGCCCGAGCCCGAGGCGCCGACACCGGCCCAGCCGGTCGAGGCCGACGTCGCGGCGCCGCAAGCAGGAGAGTGAGGCCAGCGTGCCGAAGATCAAGACCCACAAGGGGGCCCAGAAGCGTATCGGGGTCTCCGGGTCGGGCAAGTACATTCGCGTGAAGTCTTGGCGCGGGCACCACCTCGAGCACAAGTCGTCTCGCCGCACCCGCCGCTACGCGGGCAAGTCGATCGTGGGCCCGGAGCACACCGACCAGCTCCGCCGGCTCCTGCCGTACCTCTAGGAGCCGCAGCCACATGGCACGCGTCAAGCGGGGCGTCATCGCCCACAAGCGCCACAAGCGCCTGTTCAACGAGGCCGAGGGCCGCAAGGGCACGCGTCGCAAGCTGGTCAAGGCCGCGCACGAGGCCCAGCTCCACGCCCTCGCCTACGCCACCCGGGACCGCAAGCAGCGCAAGCGCGACATGCGCGAGCTGTGG
>JAKAHL010000089.1 GCA_021815005.1 Chloroflexota bacterium | reverse complement strand
CGGCGACCGGACGCCCGACAGCCCGTCCATCGTGCCGTTTCGCGGCGACTACTACACGCTCGCCCCCGAGGCGGCACCGCTCGTGCGCGGGCTGATCTACCCGGTGCCGGACCCGCGGTTCCCCTTCCTGGGCGTGCACTTCACCCGGCGCGTGGACGGTCAGGTCTGGGCGGGGCCGAACGCGGTGCTGGCCTTCCGCCGGGCCGGGTACCGCCGCCGCGACATCTCCCCGCGCGACCTGGCCGAGGCCGTGGCGAACCCGGGATTCCGCCGCCTGGCCCGCCGGTTCTGGCGGACGGGCGCCGCCGAGATGTGGCGCGACTGGTCGAAGGGGGCCTTCGTGCGCGAGATGCAGCGCTACCTGCCCGAGCTCCGGGCGAACCAGGTCACGTTCGGCCCGTCCGGGGTACGCGCCCAGGCGCTCGGCCGAGACGGCACGCTGGTGGACGACTTCGACCTCGCGGGCGCCGACCGCGTGCTCCACGTGCGCAATGCGCCGTCGCCAGCTGCCACATCGTCGCTCGCCATCGGCAGCCGACTGGCCGGGGAGGCGATCGAGCGCTTCGGACTGTAGCGAGCCCGAGCTGCGGGGCCTCGGGGTCGCGCCGTTCCAACGCTGGGCCACCCCGTGGCGGCCCGGCCCTCGCCTGCCGCCATCGGCCCGACCCAGCAGGATCCGCGCGGGCGCGGCATTCTTGGCGCCGATGCAGTACCACGACCAGGCGACGCCCCGCGACTGGGCCGGCGCCGCTCCCGATCGCCCCCGACGACGCCGACGCGGCATGGGCTCGGCCGCCAGGGCGGGCCTGTTCCTGTTCGCGGTCCTTGCCCTGCTCGGCGCGACCGGGGCTGTCGCCGCCGTCAGCCTCTACGCCACGCTGAGCGCCCGCCTTCCGGATCCGCAGGCGCTCGAGCAGATCCAGCTGATCCAGCAGTCGGTGATCCTGGCGCGCGACGGCACCACGCAGCTGGCCACGTTCGGCACCGAGAACCGGACGGTGCTCCAGTTCTCGCAGGTGCCGCCGGCCATCGTGGACGCGACCACCGCGGTCGAGGACAACACCTTCTGGGAGAACGCCGGCTTCGACCCGGTGGGGATCGTGGCCTCGGGCATCGACGCCCTCCGCGGCCACGCCCGCGGCGGCTCCACGATCACCCAGCAGCTGGTCCGCCAGCGCCTGCTCACGGCGAGCGGCACCGCCCAGACCGAGCCCACGTTCACCCGGAAGATCAAGGAGATCATCCAGTCGATCCGGGTCACGCAGGCGTACCCGGGGGTGCCGGGCAAGCAGCGGATCATGGCCGCCTACCTCAACCAGAACTACTACGGCAACGACAGCTACGGCATCGCCGCCGCGGTCAAGGGCTACTTCGGGATCGATCTCACCGACCCCGCGCAGGCCTCGAAGCTGACCCTGGCGCAGGCGGCCATCATCGCCGCCCTGCCCCAGGCGCCCGACTTCTACGACCTGGTCCAGAACGCCCAGCAGGTCTGCGTGTCGAACCCGGCCCTCGATGCCACCGACCCCGCGTGCAAGAAGACCCAGCTCGAGGTGCCCGCCACCTCCCCCATCGTCATCCGGCGCAACCAGGTGCTGGACCTCATGGCCGAGGGCCGCACGCCGCTGCTGACGGCCGCCGGGCAGCAGCCCACCGCCGCGGACTTCGCCGCCGCCAAGCAGGAGCCGGTGGTCCTGGTCTCCCAGCAGAGCCGCCCGTGGGCCGACACGCAGTTCGTGTACCAGGTCCGCAAGGAGCTCACGAGCCAACTGTGCGGCCAGGGCGTCGCCACCTGCCCGGTGCTCGAGCGGGGCGGCCTGACCGTCACCACCACCCTCGACACGAAGCTCCAGGCCATCGCGCAGAAGTGGGTCAAGGCGGCCGCCATCCTGCCCCACCAGAAGAACCCCGCCGCCTACGCCAAGCAGATCGGCGTTCCCTACCAGGCGTGGATGAAGAACCTCGTCAACAAGACCCTGTACAACGGGGCGCTCATCGCCGAGGACTACCAGACGGGTCAGATCATCGCCTACGTCGGCTCGGCGGACGCCACGGCCACCAAGGCCACCAAGACGTTCCAGCCCCAGTTCGACGTGCTCGCCGACGGCTGGCGCCAGCCCGGCTCCGCCTTCAAGCCGATCATGTACGCCACGGGCATCGCCAACCGGTCCATCACGGCCGCCTCGGTGTTCATGGACGTGACCACGGACATGGGCGGCGGCTACATCCCCACGGACGCCGACATGCTGGAGCGCGGCCCCGTCCGCATGCAGGACGCCCTGCGGTTCTCGCTCAACATCCCGGCCGTCAAGGCGCTCTCGGTCATCGGGATCCCCAACGTGCAGTCCGAGGCCGAGGCGATGGGCGTGAACTTCCAGCACGGCCCCACGAACGCCGGCCTGTCCTTCGCGCTGGGCGTGTCCGAGGTGCACGGCATCGACCTGGTTCGGGCCTACGGCACCCTGGCCAACGGGGGCCAGCTGGTGGACCAGACGACGCTGCTCAAGGTCGCCGACCCGTCCGGCAATGTGCTGATCGACCACACCGACATCACCAAGGTGGTCGCCAAGCAGGTCCTGGACCCGGGGGCGGCCTACATCATCACCGACACCCTCGCCGGCAACACCCAGCCGTCGATCAACCCGTACTGGGGCATCTTCCAGCTGACCAGCGCCTCCGGCCAGCACCGCCCGGCGACGCTCAAGACCGGCACGAACAACGATGCCAAGGACCTCAACGCGTGGGGCTACATCGGCGTCCCGTCCGCCGCCGACCGGTCCAAGGGCGAGTACGCGCTCGCGGTGGGGGCCTGGAACGGCAACTCCGACAACTCGCTCGTGTCGAGCCCCTCGGACCCGGTGTTCTCCAGCGGCGTCACGACGTATGTCTGGCAGGGCTTCCTCCAGGAGGCCACCAAGAGCTGGACGATCAACCAGTTCTCGCGGCCGGGCGGTCTCGCCCAGGCGACCCTGGACCCGTGGACGGGCCAGCTCGCCTCGGGCAGCGGCCCGTCCGTCACCCAGCTGTTCCTGCCCGGCACCGCGCCCACGGCGACGCTCCCCGCGACGACCTGCGGCGACGCGGTCCTGACCTCGGTCGGGTTCGAGGGCGCCAACCCGCAGTGGCTGGCCGCCGACCGAGCGTGGCTCAAGCGGGCGCAGAAGGGCGCGGGCGTCGGCGGCGGCCCCAAGGGGACCAGGACCTCGTACTTCTACAACGGCGCCTTCACCCCGTACGGCAAGTCGTGGGGCCCGCTCGTCGGCGGCGGCGCCTGCGCCTCGCCGTCGCCCAGCCCGACCCTCAACCCGTGCGCCTCGGGCGTGCCGGTGGCGTCGGGCGTGCCGGTGGTGCCGGGCGCGTCCGGCGTGCCGGTGGCGCCCCCGGTCACGTGCCCGTCGCAATCCGCGGCGCCGTCCGGCTCGTCGCTCCCGCTGCCGTCCAGCTCAGGCGGCATCCAGCCCCCGCCACCGCCCACGGCAGCACCGCCGCCGACGGCCCCGCCGACGCCGATCCCTTCGGCCCCGCCGACGGCCACGCCAAGCCCGTCCGCGTCGGCTCTGGGGACCGCCTGGCGGCGTCTCACCTGACGCCCGGCGCCGGCCCCGGGGGCCCGGACAGGGCGTCTCAGACCCCTCTCAGCCAATCGGCCATATGATCGCGGCGCGGGACCCAGCGAGGAGGCCGGGCTCCCGCGCGTGATCGAGTCCACAGTCGTTCCTGGAGACAGCGCATGTCGGATCGCGTTTCCGGGCGCCCGCGCCGGGTCAGCATGACCTCGCGGATCGCCCTCGCCTTCGGTGTTCTCGCCCTCGTCGCCGGCCCAGCGGCCCCGATCGTCGGTGCGGCCGGGGCCCTCTCGATCTCGACGCCCTATCCCTCCATCGTGGGCGAGCCCGGCTCCACCGCCACCTTCAAGCTGACCCTGGCCGCCACGCCGGCCGCCACGGTGAGCCTCTCCGCGACCGGCGTGCCCTCCGGCTGGGCCTCCCGCTTCCGCGGCAACGGCACGGTCATCGACAGCGTGTACGTCGCCAACAGCAGCCCCACGGCCGCCACCGTCCCGGACGTCGAGTTCTCGGTGGACATCCCGTCCAACGCGGCCGCCGGCACGAGCACGATGACGGTCAACGCCAACGCGGGGCCGATCCAGCAGTCGCTCCAGCTCTCGGTCCGCGTCGAGTCCGCCGCTTCGGGCTCGGTCTCGCTCGAGGCGGACTTCCCGCAGCAGAAGGGCACGTCCACCTCAGCGTTTACCTACAACCTGACCCTCAAGAACAGCACGCCCAGCGAGGCGACATACTCGTTCAACGTCCAGGGCCCGAACGGGTGGACGACCACCATCAAGAACGCCAGCTCGAACTCGGCGACCAGCCTCCAGGTGGCAGCGGGCTCAACGGGGAGCCTGACGGTGTCCGTCACGCCTGACCCCAACGCCACCGCGGGCGACTACCCGGTGGTGGCGACCGTGTCCGGGGGCGGCAAGACCGCCGAGGCCGACCTCACCGTCACCATCACCGGCAGCTACTCCGTCTCCGTGTCCACCCCCGACCAGGTGCTCTCGACCACGGCCAACGCCGGCGCCGAGAAGGACTTCGTGATCACGGCCACCAACACCGGCACCGCCCCGATCACCAAGGTCCAGCCCTCCGCGACCGCGCCCACGGGCTGGACGGTGACCTTCGACCCCGCCTCGGTGGCGTCCCTCCCCGCCGGCTCCTCGAACAACGTCCAGAGCTTCACCGCCAAGATCACCCCGTCGAGCGACGCCATCGCGGGCGACTACATCGTGACGATGAAGGTCGCCGGGGCCGAGGCCAACGGCTCGGTGGACATCCGGGTGCGGGTCGAGACGCCGCAGTACTGGTGGATCGCCGGCGTCGTGCTGCTCCTGGCGGTGTTCGTCGGGCTCGGCTGGGTCTTCCGGACGTACGGACGGCGGTAGCCCCATGACCGAGGACCGGACGAACCCGTCCGAGCCGCGGCGCGGGCTGCAGCGTCGTCGGCCGAGGCCGACCGCGGGCCTGAGCGCACGGCCGCGGCCCGCCACCGAGCCCACGACGTCCAGCGCGCCCGCAACGGCGCGGGCGCCGCACGACCCCGACGACCCGGACGCTGGCGTCGCGGACCAGACCGACGCCACGGTCCGGCCGTGGGACGTGGAGGCTTCCCCGTCGTCGGAGGACAGGCCCAAGCGTCGCCGCCGCACCGTGGCGGAACTGCTGGCCGACGTCCCGGAGGACGCGGTCATCGTGGCGCGGCGGCTGACCAAGCAGTACGGCGACTTCACCGCGGTGGACCGCCTGGACCTGACCATCCGCAGAGGCGAGGTGTTCGGCCTGCTCGGACCCAACGGGGCGGGCAAGACGACCACCGTGCTCATGCTGCTCGGCCTCACGGAGCCCACCCGCGGCGTCGTCCGCGTGCTGGGCCTGGACCCGACACGCGAGCCGCTCGCGGTCAAGCGCCAGGTGGGCTACCTGCCCGACAACGTGGGCTTCTACGGCGGCCTGACCGGCCGCGAGAACCTGCGGTACACGGCTCGCCTCAACGGGATCCCGCGCAAGCGGGCGGACGACCGGATCGACGAGCTGCTGGCCGAGGTCCGCCTCGGGGACGCCGCCGACAAGAAGGCCGAGACCTACTCGCGCGGCATGCGGCAGCGTCTCGGCATCGCGGACGCGCTCGTGAAGAGCCCGTCGGTGCTGATCCTCGACGAGCCCACGATCGCGATCGACCCGGCCGGCGTGGAGGAGCTCCTCGCGCTGCTCCGGCGCCTCGTGGCGGAGCACAACCTCACGGTCCTGCTCTCGTCGCACATCCTGGGCCAGGTGCAGTCCCTGTGCGACCGGGTGGGCTTCTACTCAGCCGGCCGACTGGTGGCCGCCGGGCCGCTGGACGAGCTCATGGGCGGCTCCGAGGCCATCGTCGAGCTCGAGGTGGCCGTTGCCGGCGCGCCCGAGGGGATCGACCGGGTCGCCATGTCCGTGCCGGGCGTGACGTCCGTGGTGCCGGACCCGCACCTCGACCACATCCGCATCGTGACCGCGCGCCACGACGTCGCCGCCCCGCTGGCGACGGCGCTGGCGGAAGCGCACCTCCCGCTGACGCACCTTCGCCGAAGGGGCACCGACCTGATGGAGCTGTACCGCCGCTACGTGCCGGAGGGAATCGATGGCCGCGCCCACTGAGACCACCGGCAGCCCCGTCAGACCCGCGCGCAAATCCCGCGCGGACGCCCGGCGCTCCGAGAGGGCGCCGTCGGGCGGTTGGCGGACCATCGCCGCCAAGGAGCTCGCGGATCACATCTCGAGCTGGCGGTTCATCGTCCTGCTGTTCGTGATCGCCCTGCTGTCCGTCCTGCCGATGTACTTCTCGGCGTCGGACGTGCAGGCGCAGGCGGTCGCCGCATCCGGCAACCCACTGGCCTTCCTGGCGCTGTTCACCCACGGCTCCGCCTCGTTCGGCAGCGTGCCCATGATCACGCTCGTGACGCTGCTGGTGCCGCTGGTGGGGATCTCGTTCGGCTTCGACGGGATCAACTCCGAGCGGAGCCAGGGCACCCTGTCGCGGCTGCTGGCGCAGCCGGTCCACCGCGACGACGTGGTCAACGGCAAGTTCGCCGCCGGCATCTTCGTGATCGCGATCATGATCGTGTCGCTGGTCGTGCTCGTGACCGCGATCGGCATCCTGCGGCTGGGGATCATCCCCCAGGCGGAGGACCTCGCCCGCGTCCTCGTGTGGGCGATCGCCACCGTGCTGTACGCGTCGTTCTGGCTCGCGTTCGCGCTGCTGCTGTCCACGATCATCCGCAGCGCGGCCACCGCGGCGCTGGTCGGCTTCGGTTCCTGGCTGGCGATCACCATGGTCGGCGGCTTCGTCCTGCCGGCCATCGCGTCGTTCCTGTTCCCGATCGACACCACCGCCTCGATCGGGGCGCAGTTCGGCGCGGCCACGGCCCAGAACCTGCTCCTGCGCGTGTCGCCGGCGCAGCTCTACACGGACATCCTCCAGGCGATCATGGACCCGCGCACCAACGCGATCATGATCAGCAACCTGGGCCAGGCCACCAGCAGCCAGCAGCAGATCCCGACGCTGCTCACGCTGGACCAGAGCGTCCTGCTGGTGTGGCCGCAGTTCGTGGCGCTGGTGGCGCTGACGGTGCTGCTGTTCGCGATCGCCTACGTCATGTTCCTCCGCCAGGAGGTTCGCGCCTAGGCCGGGGCGCCCCGGCCCGGCACCGCCCGGCGCGCCGCCCCGGGCACTCCCCTGCCCGATCCCGACCAGCGCAGTACGCTCGACGCCGCCGGCGACCGCCGGCGGCGTTCGTGTTCACGCTGCCGTCCCGGCCGCGACCGGCACGGCCTAGCCAGGTGGCGGCGCGCCACAGATCCGGCGGCGCCGCTCGCGCGAACCTAGACCAGACAACACTGCGAGCGTCCCGTGACCGACCGACCCTTCTTCACCGACCCCGAGCCCCTCCCGACCGCCCCCGAGCCCGCCACGCCGCCGGGCGACGGGGCCGGTCGGCCGCCGGGCGACGCACCCTCCGACCGGCCTCCCTCGCCAGGACGCCGGGCGCTCCTTGTCCGCGCCGGGGCGGTGGGGGCCGCCGTGGCGGTCGGCGCGTTCGCGGGTAGGGCGCTCCTGGCCGGCGGATCGGGCGGGGACGGGGCGGCGGGCGGCGAGGACCAGGCCGAACGCCGCGGACACGCCGATCGCCGGGGCGCCGCGCACC
>JAKAHL010000088.1 GCA_021815005.1 Chloroflexota bacterium | reverse complement strand
CGGCCGGACCTACGCTGACGGGACCTTCGTCGGCACCGCGGTGGGAGAGCCGTGGGGCCAGTTCCAGGTCGGCGTGTCCATCAGCGGCGGCCGGATCATCTCGGTCAGCGTGCTGCAGGCGCCGCAGGACGGGCGCTCGAGCCGGATCAACAGCCAGGCCGTGCCGATGCTGACGCAGGCCGTGATCGCTGCCCAGGGGGCCAGCGTGGACACGATCAGCGGGGCCACCTGGACCAGCGAGTCCTACCTCTCCTCGCTCCAGGCCGCGCTGGACCAGTCGAAGGCGGTCGAGCAGGCCGCCGGCTGAGCGATGCCGACGCTCGTCGCGCCCGTGATGGGCACCACGGTCAGCATCGACGTCCGCGACGTGAGCGTGGCGCCGGGTGCGCTCGAGGCCGCCGTTGCCGTGCTCCAGGCCCTCGAGGCGCGCTTCACCACGTACCGCGAGACGTCGGAGATCCGCCGCCTCGAGCGCGGGGAGCTCGCCCTCGAGGACGCGCACCCCGACGTTCGAGAGGTGCTCGACGCGTGCGCCGTCCTGCGGGCGGAGAGCGACGGCGCGTTCGACGCCAACCGCGGCGGGCGCCTCGACCCGTCGGGCTACGTGAAGGGCTGGGCCGCCGAGCGCGCCGCCGACGTCCTGCGCGCTGCGGGCGCGCGCGACTTCTCGCTCAACCTCGGCGGCGACGTCGTGTGCGCGGGCGAGCCCGAGCCCGGTCGCCCGTGGCGGGTGGGCGTCCGGGACCCGCACGATGCCGGGCGCGTCGTGCTCGTGCTCGGCGTGCGCGACGGCGCCGTGGCCACCTCGGGCCTGTACGAGCGCGGCGCCCACGTCACCGACGCGCGCTCCGGCGCCGTGCCAACCCACTGGCGATCGGTCACGGTCCTCGCCCGGGACCTCGCCACCGCCGACGCCCTCGCCACGGCCGCGCTGGCGATGGGCGAGCCGGGGCCAGCCTGGGCCGCGGCTCGGCTGGGCTGCGAGGTGGCCGCCGTAGACGCTGACGGCCGGCTGTTCACCTCGCCGGGCCTGGAGGCGGCGCGCGTCGCCTGACGGCGGGTGTCAGCCTCTCGGCGGGTGCCAGCCCCGCGGCGAGGGTCAGCCCCGCGGCGGGTCAGCCCCGCGGCGGGGCGAACAGCACGTGCGTCCGCCCCAGCCCCGCCCACGTGACCGCGAGCGCGGCGGCCACGCCGAGAAACACGGCCTGGAACCCGAGCAGGCCGATCAGCGTCCCGCCGAGGAGCGGCAGCAGCAGCGTGGGCGCGGTCAGCGTGCCGACCATCCCGGTGTACGTGGCCCGCAGCTCGGTCGGCGCGCGGTCCACCAGCACGTTGTTGAAAGCGAGCGACCGGCTGTTCGTCGCGGCGCCCAGGAACAGGAAGACGAGCCCGTAGGCCGCGGGCGCCACGGCGGCCAGGAGGAGCGCGAGGAGCGGCATGAGGCTCCCGAGCGCGAGGCACGCCCGGAGCACCGCGCCGCTCCCGACCCGGTCGTTGAGCCGGCCCCAGAGCAGGTTCGACAGCGCCCCGCCGATCACCTGCACCATCGCGAACACGGCAACCGTGCTGGTCGGGACGTGGAGCACCTCAATCGCCATCACCGCGTAGAACGGCAGGATCATCAGGTGCATCGAGGCCAGGTTCTCGATCAGAACCAGGGCCCGCAGGCTCCGGTCCTCGCGCCACATCGCCCGGAGCTGGCGCAGGAACGCTCGGAGCGGCGGCCTGGGCTGCGCCCGTCCGGGCTCCTCGCGGATCATGACGAAGCCGATGCCCGCCACGAGCATCAGGATGCCACTGCCCGTGAACAGCAGCGCGTACGACCCCGCCAGGGGCGCGATGCCGCTGGCCAGGACGAGCCGGGCGATTGCCGCGGTCCCGACGCCGACTAGGCTGCCGATGAACTGGCGCGTCGCGTAGAACCGGCCGCGGATGCCGGGCGGGATGCTCTTGCCGTAGACGTCGGTGTAGGCGACGTCGCCGAGGCTGCCGCCCGTGGCGAAGGCCGCGAGGAGCAGCACCAGCAGCCCGAGCAGGATCCCGGTCGAGCTCCGCTGCAGCAGCCACGTGGCGAGGCCCAGGACGAGCCAGGCCGCCGCGCGGCTGTAGACCGCGATCAGGAGGAACGGGCGCTTGCTCGGGCTTCCCTCCACCACGCGGGCGAACACCAGCTGCGGCAGGACGTCGCCGGTGAGCAGGATCGTGATCGCCAGACCGATCAGCGCGGGCGAGCCGCCGAGGCCGGCGACGTATGCCGGCAGGATCGTGGTGGGCGCGACAAGCGCGCTCGCCCCCGCCAGGAACGTGCCGTGCCAGAGCAGGCCGATGACGTTGCGCCGGGTTGCGGCAGCTGCGGCGGTCATGGTCTTGGCGTGGGCCTCCCGGGCCGGCGTCCGCGCGCTCGCGGTGGGCGGTCGTGCCGCGCGGTGCGACGCCGGGCCGCGCGGTGCGGGGTCTATGGTGCGCCTGCCCGGCGCGGTCGCGACGGCGCGGACCGCAGCGTGGGGCGCTCGTGGGTCAGCCGGTTGGGGAGGGCGCGGCGGAGGGCGAGGGCGTTGCCGTCGGCCAGGGGGAGCCGGACGGCGCGCTCGTCGGCGTGGGAGAAGGGGACGGCGTGGCCGCGGGAGCCAGCTCGCCCGCCAGCAGTTGGGGGATCGTGACGAACGTGTAGCCGCGGGCTCGGTACCAGGCGACGATCGCGGGCAGGGCCAGCGGGGTCTGGGCCGGGCCGGCGTGCATCAGGATGATCGAGCCGCTCCGGCCGGTCTCTGCCCGGGCTGCGATCTGCGCGGCGCCGATGCCGGTCCAGTCGCGGGTGTCCACGTCCCACAGGATCGCACCCCGGAAGCCGACCGCCGCCGCGTCGCGCAGCACCGCGGCGTTCCAGGCGCCGTAGGGCGGGCGGAACACCTCGAGCATCGGCACGCCGGTGATCCGCGCCATCGTCGTGCGGGCCACGGTGAGCTCGGCCTGCACCCGCCAGGCCGGGAGGGCGGTCAGGTCGGGGTGGTTGGTGGTGTGGTCGCCGATCGGGTAGCCTGCCGCCGCGATGGCCCGCCACACCGCCGGGTCGTTGCGCGCGGCCGCCGCGTACGGGAAGAACGTGGCCGGGACGCGCTCCGCCTGGAGGACCGCGAAGATCTGCTTGGTCGCCGTCACGCCCCACCCGTCGTCGAACGTGAGCGCCACGACGCGCCGCGTCCGCGGACCGTGGGAGAGGACGGGGATCGCGACGCCGGTGACCACCTGCTGCGCCGGGTTACCCACGCTGTCGCCGCTCGGGACCGGCGCCGAGGCGTTCGGGGAGGCACTGGGGGCGGGCGCCGCCGACCCGGCGGCGGGCAGAGCGTCGGGGACGGGCGAGGGTGTCGCGGCGCTCGGCACCGGCGGTTCCGGGACGCCCGGCCTCGTCCAGGCGGCGGGCACCAGGAGGCCGAGACCGAGCGACGCGACGAGCGCGATGGCGATCTGGACGGCGGCGGAGCGGGGGGTCGGGCGGTGCATGGTGCGCCCGCTCATCGTAGGCCCTCGCTCGCCGGGGCCCCGCCGGCGCGCCTCCCGGGCAAGGCGCGGTAGTCTTTCGGTGTACGGGACTATTTGGGTGCCGAACCGAGCACCGTCACCACAAGGACGCTGGATG
This sequence comes from Chloroflexota bacterium, assembly GCA_021815005.1. GTDB lineage: Bacteria > Chloroflexota > Limnocylindria > Limnocylindrales > CSP1-4 > CAIXZV01. Next base: position 4,105 of record JAKAHL010000088.1, on the reverse strand, counting down.
GCCAGGACGCGACAGGCCGGGGGCGCCGCGACGAGCGGCACGGCAGGCAATCGGGGCGAGCGGCAGGGCAGGCCAGCGGCCGCGCGTCGCCACGACCCCAACTACAAGTGGGTCGCCCTGTCCAACACCACGCTGGGCGTGCTGATGTCGGCCATCGACGGTTCGATCGTGATCATCTCGCTGCCCGCCATCTTCACGGGTATCGGGATCAACCCGCTGGACCCGGGCAGCACCAGCTACCTGCTGTGGATCATGATGGGCTACCTGCTCGTCACCGCCGTGCTGGTCGTGGCCTTCGGCCGGCTGGGCGACATCTACGGCCGGGTCCGCATGTACAACGGCGGGTTCGTCATCTTCACGCTCGGCTCGTTACTCCTGGCGGCCACGCCGTTCACCGGGTCGACGGGGGCGATCTGGATCATCGGGATGCGTCTGGTCCAGGGCGTCGGCGGGGCGTTCCTGTTCGCCAACTCGCAGGCCATCCTGACCGATGCGTTCCCGCCTGAGCAGCGCGGCCTTGCCTTCGGCATCAACGGCATCTCGTTCCTGGCCGGGCAGTTCGTGGGCCTCGTGGTGGGTGGGATCCTGGCCGCCATCAACTGGCGGCTGGTCTTCTTCGTGAGCGTGCCGGTGGGCCTGGTGGGCACCATCTGGGCATACCTGCGCCTCGAGGAGCTGGGAACGGCCACTCGTGCGCGGATCGACTGGCCCGGCAACCTCACCTTCGCGGCGGGGCTGACCGTGCTCCTGATCGGCATCACGTACGGGATCCAGCCCTACGGCGGCGACAGCATGGGCTGGACCAACCCGTTCGTCCTGACGATGATCGCGGCGGGCCTCGTGCTGCTCGGCGTGTTCGTGTGGGTGGAGCAGCACACCGCCGAGCCGCTGTTCGACCTCGACCTGTTCCGCATTCGGGCGTTCAGCGCCGGCAACCTGGCCGGCTTCCTGTCGGCGCTCGGGCGCGGTGGCCTGTCGTTCATGCTGGTGATCTGGCTGCAGGGCATCTGGCTGCCGCTGCACGGCTACGACTTCGCCGACACGCCGCTCTGGGCGGGCATCTACATGCTCCCGCTGACCGTGGGCTCGCTGGTCTTCGGGCCGCTGTCGGGGTACCTCTCCGACCGCTTCGGGGCGCGGCCGTTCGCCACGGGCGGCATGCTGCTGACCGCGGCCTCGTTCGTCGGCCTCATGCTGCTGCCGGTGAACTTCCCGTACTGGGCGTTCGGCGGGCTGCTGCTCCTGAGCGGCCTGGCCGGCGGGCTGTTCTTCTCGCCCAACATGGCGGCCATCATGAACAGCGTGCCGGCCCGCCAGCGGGGGGCCGCCGCCGGGATGCGGGCCACGTTCCAGAACAGCGCCTCGGTGGTCTCGATCGGGCTCACCTTCACGCTCATGATCGAGGGCCTGTCCGCGCCGCTGCCCAAGGCGCTGAACCAGGGCCTGGTGGCACACGGCGTGCCCGCCGCGCTGGCGGCGCAGATCGCCCACCTGCCGCCCGTGTCGAGCCTGTTCGCCGCGCTCCTCGGCTTCAACCCGATGGCGACGCTGCTGCCGGCCTCGGTGCTCCACGCCCTGCCCGCCGGGCAGGCGGCCATCCTGACCGGCAAGGAGTTCTTCCCCGGGCTGATCGCCGCGCCGTTCGGACAGGGGCTGCTGGTGGTGTTCGTCGCGGCGGCGGCGATGTCGCTCGTGGCCGCGTGGGCCTCGTGGATGCGCGGGGGGCGCTACGTCCACGCGGAGGTGCCGGCCGCCGGGTCCTCCGCCGGGTCCTCCGCCGGCGAGGTCAGTACTCGCCTTTGATCACGAAGAACGAGCCGCGGATCGTGCCGGCCAGCTTCGATTTCTGGCGCGCGAACTTGAACTTGGCGAGCTCGGCCGGGACGTCCATCCCTTCGGAGAGCTTGAACCCAACGGCTCGCTTGCCCGCGTCGTCGAGCGTGTACAGGACGTTGACCGACAGCCCGCTCTCGTAGAACACATAGGCCCACTTGATGTTCTCGACCTGGAACACCGTCGCCTCCAGCGGGCGGGACGCGATCTCGATGCCGCGCTCGTCGCGCAGGATGCGGTGGACCCACTCGACGGTGTCGGCGGCCTCGGCCGCCGGCTCCACCGTGAAGTCGTGGCCGTACTTGTTCTTGAAGTAGCGGGCCTCGTTGGCCCGCAGCCCGGCCAGCGCGGCCGCGACCGGCGAGGACTCGACACCCGTGGTCGAGACGCTGGTGAAGTCCACGATCGGGGACATCAGACGCTCCTGTGGCCCGGCGGGCCGTGGTGCTCGGGCGCCGGGCCGGCTCGCTCGAGCGGGAGGGTACCGCGGAGGCGCCTACCCAGCCGGGCGTCGTGCTTCGCCGGTCGCCGCGTGCAAGCCGGTCGCCGCGTGCAAGCCGGCCGCTGACCGCTGGGCGGGCACTGACCGCTGGGCGGGCACTGACCGCCAGTCGGCCGCTGACCGCTGGGCGGGCACTCCGTCGCACGACGCCCAGGTGCCGGGCAGATCGATGCGCGTCGACGCGCAATCCGCCCCCGCGTGGGCATCGCCCATGACCCTCCGCGCGCCAGGTTGACCGCCCGGCGGGCACGTGTGCCAGGTTGACCGCCCGGCGGGCACGTGTGCAGGTTGACCGCCCGGCGGGCAGCGGCGGGAGCCGGCCGGCGGCCCCGTCTCGACCCGCTGAGCCGGCCGCACCCCCACCCCGTGGCGCCGCCCATGGCAGCGCCAAACGTCCCGTAAACGATCTCGTTTCGGAAACTGTTGACAGTCAACTTCTGGCCTCTATGATGCGGGCCAATGAGCAGTCTGCGACCCTTCCGAGCGCTTCGACCCCAGCCCCACCAGGCGGCCGCCGTCTCGGCCGTCCCGTACGACGTGGTGAACGCGGTCGAGGCCGCGTCCCTAGCCCAGGGAAACCCGCTCAGCTACCTGCGCGTGTCCCGCGCGGAGATCGAGCTGCCCGCGGGCACCGAACCGTACGCCGATGCCGTCTACGCCACCGCGGCCGCCAACTTCGCGCGCCTGCGAGCCGCGGCGCCGCTCGTGGTCGAGGCCGCGCCCGCGCTCTACCTCTACCGCCTGCGCATGGGCGCCCACGTCCAGACCGGCATCGCCGCCACCTTCTCGGTGGAGGAGTACGAGCGCGACGTCATCGCGAAGCACGAGAAGACGCGCAAGGACAAGGAGGACGACCGCACCCGCCACATCGTCGCGCTGCGAGCCCAGACTGGCCCCGTCTTCCTCACCTACCCGGCAGTCGCCTCGATCGACGCGCTCGTCGCCGCGGCCACCGACGGCCCGGCCGCCCGCGACCCGCTGTTCGACTTCGTGGCGCCCGACGGCGTCGCCCACACCGTGTGGCCCGTCACCGAGGCTGAGGCGGCGCAGCTCGTCGCGGCCTTCGGCGGCATTCCCAAGCTGTACATCGCCGATGGACACCACCGGGCCGCGAGCGCCATGCGCGCCCGCCACGCGATCGCCGAGGCGGGGACCGGCGCACAGGCCGAGGGCGCGTCCGGCGACGGCGAGACCGAGGCCGACTGGTTCCTGGCCGTGGCCTTCCCGCACGACCAGATGCAGATCCTGCCGTACCACCGGGTCGTGAGGGACCTCAACGGCCAGACCGCGTCCCAGCTGCTCCACGGCATCCGCGCGCGCGGCATCTCCGTCGAGCCGGGCACGGACACCCCCGCCGGCCCGGGCGAGGTCTCGATGTACCTCGCCGGCGCCTGGCACCGCCTGGTCCTCGCCCCCGCCGCGCCGAACGCGGCCCCCGCGGACCGCCTTGACGTCTCGCTCCTCCACGACCAGATCCTGGCGCCGCTCCTGGGCGTCGGCGATCCCCGCACCGACAAGCGGATCGACTTCGTGGGCGGCATCCGCGGCCCCAAGGCCCTCGCGGGTGCCGTGGACGCCGGCACGGCGGCCGTCGCGTTCGCCATGCACCCCACGCAGATCGGGGACCTGATGGGCATCGCGGACGCGGGCGAGATCATGCCCCCCAAGTCCACCTGGTTCGAGCCCAAGCTTCGCGACGGGCTCCTCGTCCACCTGATCTAGCCCAGCGCCCTCTGCCGCCCGCCAGCGCCGACGCCGCCACCCCGCCCC
>JAKAHL010000087.1:7097-7754 GCA_021815005.1 Chloroflexota bacterium | reverse complement strand
CTTCCCCACCGGCGACGTGGACGTCATCCTCGAGAACTGGGGCCACGAGGACCTCGCCAAGACCTACATCACCGATCAGAAGGTCGCGGTTGACCTGGGCTCCCAGGGCAACGTGGGCATCATCGGCTGGTTCCTCCCCAAGTACTACGCCGACGCGCACCCGGCCCTGATGAACGCCTACCAGCAGGCCGATCCGGCCAAGGCCGTGGCCACCGCGCTCAACGCGGTCGCGAGCGACTTCGTGACCTCCGAGTCCAACGGCAAGGGCCAGCTGCTCGATGGCGACCCCTCGTACGTGACCAACGACGAGGCGCTCGTGGCGGGCCTGGGCCTCAACTTCAAGGTCGTCTACTCCGGCTCCGAGGCCGCCTCGGACAAGGCGATCCAGACCGCGATCAACGCCCAGAAGCCCATCCTGGCCTACTACTGGGAGCCGAACTGGTTCGACAGCCAGATCAACAACCAGATGGTGCACCTGTCGCTCCCGCCGTACACCGCCGGCTGCGACAGCAACAGCAAGTCGATGACCTGCGACTACCCGCCGTACAACCTGAACAAGGTGGCGTCGGTGTCGTTCATGAACAGCGGCAGCCCTGCCGCCACCATGATCAAGAACTTCAAGTGGACCAACGACGACCAGAACGCGGTCGCCACCGA
>JAKAHL010000087.1:0-7087 GCA_021815005.1 Chloroflexota bacterium | reverse complement strand
AACAAGATGACCGATGACGCGGCGGCCAAGAAGTGGGTCGACGCCCACCCGGACGTCTGGAAGGCCTGGCTGGCCGGCACCGGCTGGACCGGCAACTGATCTCCTGACCTCGCACGGAACGGCCCCGGGCCCCTCGCGGACCCGGGGCCGTTCTGCGTCCGGGCGCGGGTGCCCGGAGGCGCCGGGCGGGCCCGGAGCGGGGGCGGCCCGAGCGAGCGCGGGTGGCCGCGCCCGCGCTCCCTGCTGGGCGACGCCAAGGACCCGTCCACCCGCGCGAGCGCGGGTGGACGATGCTGGTACACTGCGGCCCGAACGCCGGTTCAGGTCGTCTCGGGCGTGCCCTTCCGAGGCGGCGCCGTATCCGGCGAGCGTGGTTGCCGCAGCCCGGCGCCGAGGGGCGCCGACGATGACGGAGACAGCTCGCACGAGATGAGGACGCCCCCACGGTGAGCGGCAAGGTCGCGCAGCGCTTCCCCCGGGCGCGCCGCACCCTCGGACGCCGCACCCTCGCCGCCCTGCTGGCCGTCCCGCTGCTGATGGGCCTGCTGGCCGGTAATGTCAGCGCGCCGCAGATGGCGTACGCGGACCAGCTCTCCGACGCCCGCGCCCAGCAGAAGGCGCTCGTGGCCAAGATCGCCGCCGAGAAGGCGCAGATCGCCGCGCTCAACGCGTCCCAGGCCTCGCTGTCGGGGCAGATCGGCCAGACCAAGCAAGAGCTCAGCGGCATCGTCGCCAACCTCACCGCCACCCGGGCCCAGGTCACGTCGCTCACGGCGGACCTCGGCAACGTCCAGGCCCAGTACGACGCGCTGGTGGCGAGCCTCGCCGACCTGGACCAGCAGCTGACGGCCATCGAGGGCCAGGAGGCCGCCACGCGGACCGAGCTGGGCCAGCACCAGGCCGAGCTGGCGGCGCGGATCCAGGTGGCGTACGAGGACCAGCGGACGTCGATGCTCGAGACGCTGCTCTCGGGCGCCTCGTTCACGGACATGCTCGCCGCGATGTCCACGCAGCTCGACGCGGCGAGCCAGGACCAGCAGCTGGCGCAGCAGGTGGCCTCGGACCAGGCGACGCTCCTCGCGCTCCACCAGACGGTCCAGGACACGCTCGACCAGACCAGCGTGCTGAGCCAGCAGACGGCGGTCCAGAAGCAGGCCCTGGACCGCAAGATCGCCGACCTCGCCGCTGCCACCAAGCGGCTCAAGGCCCTCGAGGCGGCCGCCCAGGCATCGCTCGCCGCCCAGAAGGCGGACTACAGCAAGATGGCCTCGAACAAGGCCTCGCTCCAGGCCGCGGTGGCCAAGGCCGCGGCGGCCCAGAAGGCGCTCCAGAAGAAGATCGACGCGATCATCGCCGCCCAGGCCCGCCGGGGGGGCATCCCGAGCCAGTACAGCGGGACGCTGATCTGGCCGATGTCGGGAGCCGTCACCCAGGACTTCGGCTGCACCGGCTTCTGGGCCGAGCCGGCCTACGGCAACTGCGCGCACTACCACAACGGGATCGACCTGGTTGCGCCCTACGGGACGCCGGTCCGCGCGGCCGGGGCCGGCAGGGTGGTGTACGTCGGCTGGAACTACGCGGACGGCGCCAACCCGGCCTGGATCGTGATCATCGCCCACAGCGCCTCGCTGTCCACCTGGTACGCGCACATGCAGGCGCGCTACCCGGTCCGCGCCGGCGACTGGGTCACGCAGGGCCAGGTCATCGGCTACGAGGGCAGCACGGGCCACTCGACCGGGGCCCACCTCCACTGGATGGTCGAGTACAACGGGACGTTCGTGAACCCCCGCCTGTTCCTCTAGGCAGGCCCCCCGATGGGGCCGGCGGCGCGCTGGATGCTAGGATCGGGCCAGGTCCCCGCAGGTCCGGAGGAACGACGTTGGTCAAGCCGGTCATGGCGGTCATCCTCGCTGGCGGCGAGGGCGAGCGGCTGTCGATCCTGTCCTCGGTGCGCGCGAAGCCGGCGGTGCCGTTCGGCGGCAAGTACCGGATCATCGACTTCACGCTCAGCAACTGCGTCAACTCCGGGATCCAGCACGTGATGGTGCTCACGCAGTACAACCCGCGCTCGCTCAACGACCACATCGGCCTCGGTCGCCCCTGGGACCTGGACCGCAACACCGGCGGCGTCAAGCTGCTCCAGCCGTACGTCAAGCGCGGCCGCGTCGCCGAGTGGTATCGGGGCACCGCGGACGCCGTGCTCCAGAACTTCAACGTCATCGAGCACGACGCGGGCGACACGGTGCTCGTCCTTGCCGGCGACCACATCTACAAGATGGACTACACGCCGTTCATCGCGGCGCACCGACGCCACCGCGCGGACGTGACGATCGCCGTCCGGCGCGTGCCGCTGTCCGAGGCGTCGCGCATGGGCATCCTGGCCATGGACGAGCAGGACCGCGTGATCGAGTGGCAGGAGAAGCCGAAGCAGCCCAAGAGCGACTTGGCGTCGATGGGCGTGTACGTCTTCTCCAGGCGGGCGCTGCGCCGCTTCCTGTCCGAGGACCGCACCGACTTCGGCGCCAACATCGTGCCCGCCATGCTGGAGGCGGGCGCCCGCGTGTTCGGCTACCGGTTCGACGGCTACTGGCAGGACGTGGGGACGATCCAGTCCTACTGGGAGGCCAACATGGCGCTCCTCGAGGACAACCCCGAGTTGGACCTCTACGACCGCGAGTGGCTGATCCACACCCGGTCCGAGGAGCGCGCCCCGGCCAAGGTCGGCCCCACGGCCCAAGTGCACCGGAGCCTCATCTCCCACGGGTGCGTCATCAACGGCACCGTCGTGAACAGCGTCCTGTCGCCGGGCGTCCGGGTGGACGTCGGCGCCGTCGTGCGCGACTCGATCCTCATGTTCGACACGGTGGTGCGCAGCGGTGCCGTGGTGGACCGGGCGATCCTGGACAAGGAGGTCACCGTCGGCCAGGGTGCGCTCGTGGGCGACGGCCCGGACTTCGACACCCCCAACAAGGGCGAGCCCGGGCGCCTCAACACCGGCATCACCGTGATCGGCAAGCAGTCCGTGGTGCCGCGCGGCGCGCGGCTCGGCCGGAACGTGAAGGTGGGCTACCAGGTCCGCTCGTCGGACTTCAAGGCCCGCACCGTCAAGTCCGGCGGCACGATCGAGCGCCGCCCCGCCAAGGCGGGCGAGGACGACGAGGAGGGCGTGGTCGGCCGCTAGCCGGCCCCGCGCGCTCGGGTTGGAGACGGGCCGGGAGCGCGGGCGGGTTCGCGCTCATCCGATGGCGGGGATGCGCGGGCGGGCGGCGGCGATGGCGCTGGCCGCGATCTGGATCGCGCTGCTCGCGCCGCTGGGCGCCGTGCCGGTCCCCGTGGCCCAGGCGGCCAGCACGGACCTCACGGTCGTCACCACCGCCACCTACACGGTGGAGCCCGCCCAGCAGCGCGTCAGGGTGGTGGTGGACGCGACGATCGCCAACCACCGCGCGGACACGCGCGTGAACCGCTTCTTCTTCGACCATGCGTTCCTGGCCGTCCAGCCCGGGGCCGCGAGCCCGGCGGTGGCGAAGGGGCCGCCGGGGGCGGCGGTCAGCGTGTCGTCGCGGACCGCGGACGCCACCACCCTGCGCCTCGACTTCGGCTCCAGACTGTACGGCGGCCACTCGATCTCGCTGCGCTTCGCGTTCAACCTGGCGGACACCGGGACGAGCGCCCGGCGGCTCATCAGGGTGGGCACCAGCCTGATCACGTTCCCCGTCTGGGCGTACGCCTCGAACGGCGCCAGCGGCAGCCGCGTTGCCGTGCGCTTCCCGACTGGCTACGACGTGGCCGTGGAGTCGGGCTCGTTCGCGGCCCAGACCCGGACCAGCGACGGCGGGACGCTCCTGGTCGCCGGGCCGCTGGCCAGCCCGCTCACCTACTTCGCCTACGTCTCGGCCCAGCAGCCGGCCGCGTACCTGAGCAGCCCGCTCACGGTTGCCACCGGGGGCGGGCCGATCGCGCTCACGCTCCAGGCGTGGCAGGACGACGCGACCTGGGCGACGCGCGTGGGCGGGCTGTTCAGCCAGGCCCTGCCGGTCCTGCAGGCGGACATCGGGCTGCCGTGGCCGCACGCCGCGCCGGTGGTGGTGAAGGAGGCGGTCAGCCGGAGCGCGGGCGGGTACGCCGGCCTCTACGACCCCAAGACCGGGCAGATCCAGGTGGCCTACTGGGCGAGCTCGGCCGTGGCGGTGCAGGAGGCAGCCCACGGCTGGTTCAACGGCACGCTGGTGGCGGACCGCTGGGCGGCGGAGGGCTTCGCGAGCCTGTACGCGCAGCGCGCCCTCGGCAAGCTCAAGATCGCGGCAACGCCGCCCAGGCTGACGGCCGCCCTCAAGGCCGTGGCGTTCCCGCTGAACGCGTGGGCCGTGTCGCCCGCCCCGTCCTCGTCGTCGGAGGCGTACGGCTACGCGGCCTCCTATGCCCTTGCCACGCTGGTCGCCGCGAGGGCCGGCCCGGCCGCGCTGGCGCGTGTCTGGGCCGACGCCGCCCGCGGGCTGGGCGCCTACCAGCCGCCCGCGGGGCAGGGGAGCGGCGCGCCGGAGACCGTGGCCGCCCCGCCCGACTGGCGCGGCCTGCTCGACCTCCTGGAGGCCGAGACCGGCCAGGACTTCACCGACCTGTGGCGAGCGTGGGTCGTGCGCCCCGCGGAGGCGGGTCTCCTGGACCAGCGCGCGGCGACCCGGGCCGCGTACGCGTCGGTCCTGGCAGCGGCGGACGGCTGGGCGCTGCCGCGCTCGATCCGCGACGCGCTGCGCGCCTGGCAGTTCGGCACGGCCAGCGCGGAGCTCGCGGCTGCCCGGCAGGTGCTCACCGCGCGCGTGGGTCTCGAGCGGGCAGCCCAGGGCGTTGGCGTGACGCTGCCCAGCCGCCTGCGGTCGCTGTTCGAGGCCGGTGACCTGGCCGGGGCACTGCAGGAGGCGCAGGCGGAGGAGACGGCGATCGGGGAGATCGAAGGGGCGGCGGCCTCGCGCCCGCAGGCGGGCGACCTGACCGCCATGGTGGGCATGCTCGGCAGCGACCCGGCCGGCCAGCTCGCTGCCGCCAAAGCCGCCCTCGGGTCGGGGGATCCGGCCTCGGCCGCCACCCTGGCCCAGGCGGCGGCCGCAGCCTGGGCGCAGGCCCCGGACGAGGGCCGCCGGCGCCTCCTGATGGCAGCGGCGCTGGCGGCGGCCCTCCTGGTGCTCGGCGCCTCGCTGGCGAGCCGAGTCCGTCGGGGCCCGTCGCACCGGGCCCCGGGCAGCCAATGACGGCCGGTCCCCGGGGGGTTGCCCCGGGGCCCACCGGGCGGGCGAGGTCGCGCGAGCGCCCGGCCGGGCCCGGTCCTTCCCCTATACTCCCGGCCAACACAACGGCCGCGGGAGCCGCCTGGCCCTCCGTCGGACGCCGCGGACGTAGGAGCGGAGTGATCGGCATGGCCAGCGCCCGAGACGCAGCGTGCGCCTGATGGGACTGCAGCGGACCCGCCCGTCGAGCGAGATCCTCTCGGGCGCCACGGCGGACGTCTACTTCGCGCGCGCCAACAGCATCCTGGATCGAGAGGGCCTTGACCCCTTCGTCACGATGGAGGTCTTCTGCCGCGAGGACGCCGTCCTGTGCGGCATCGGCGAGGCCACGAACCTGATCGGCCACGTCCTCGCCAACGAGCCCGATGCCATCGTCGAGGCGATGGAGGACGGCGACCTGGTGACGCCCAAGGAGGTTGTCCTCCGGATCCGCGCCCGGTACCGCGCCTTCGCGCTGTACGAGACCGCCATGCTGGGGATGCTCTCCCAGTCCACGGGCTGGGCCACCGCCGCCCGTCGGTGCGTGGAGGCCGCCGCCCCGCAGCCCGTCATCTCGTTCGGCGCCCGCCACGTCCACCCGGACATCACCGACGTGCTGGACTATGCGGCCATCGTGGGCGGCTGCGTGGGCGCTTCGACGCCCGCCGGCGCGCGCCTCGCGGGCCTCAACCCCACGGGGACCATGCCCCACAGCCTGGTGCTGATCTTCGGCGACACGGTTCGCGCGGCCGAGGCGTTCGACCGGGACATGCCGCCCGAGGTGCCGCGCATCGTCCTCGTGGACACCTTCAAGGACGAGGCCGAGGAGGCGATCCGCGTCGCCAGCGCGCTGGGGGAGCGCCTGTACGGGATCCGGCTGGACACGCCGTCGGAGCGCGGCCGGGTGACCGCGGACCTGGTCACCGAGGTGCGGGCCCGCCTGGACATGGAGGGCTACAGCCACGTCGCCATCGTGGTCTCGGGCGGGCTCACCCCGGACCGGATCCGGTACTTCAAGGACAAGGGCGCTCCCGTGGGCTCGTTCGCCGTCGGGAGCTACATCTCGGGCGCGACACCCATCGACTTCACCGGCGACATCAAGGAGATCGACGGCCGGCCGATCGCCAAGCGCGGCCGCATCCCGGGCATGACCGACAGCCCGCGCCTGCGGCAGCTCGACCTCGCGGGCTGGCGCGACTAGCCCGAATCGCCGCCCGCCCTCTCAGCCCGCCGGGTCGGCGGCCGTCCGCGTCCCGACCGCGCGCAGCGACGGGTCGGCCAGGGCGATGGCCAGGGCAACGACAATCAGCGCGATGCCCGCCCACAGGGCCGCCCCCAGGCCCGCGGCGGCGACCAGCGGGGCCCCGCCGACGCTCCCGAGCGAGATCGCGACGGCCCGCGCTCCCGAGTACAGGGCGAACGCCGAGCCTCGGTCGGCCGGGCCGCTGCGGCAGTTCAGCTCGAACAGCACCGGTGACAGCACGGCGGCGGACGCCCCCCCGGCCAGCAGCCCGGAGGCCACCAGCCACGGCGTGGACAGCGGCATGAGCAGCATGGCCACCGCGACCGCCGTGGAGCCGGCGCCGGCGGCGATCAGGGCCCGGCTGGTCCAACGGGCCGCCAGCCAGGCCGTGGGCATCCGCATCGCGAACACCGCGCTGCCGTACGCGGCGAAGTAGAGCCCCACGTCCGCGCCCGCGACCTGGGCGCGCACCGGGAGATAGGCGGTGACCGCGCCCCAGTGCGCCATGTACAGCATCGCGACGGCCAGCGGGACCGCCCACGCGCGCCGGAAGACGAGGCCGTGGGTGCCCGCGGCGATC
>JAKAHL010000086.1 GCA_021815005.1 Chloroflexota bacterium | reverse complement strand
GCTCATCGCCGCCGCCGCCCGGGGCCTGCGCTCCGCCACCCGGCACGACCGGCCGGCCACGCTGCTCGACATCGCCGACCATCTCGTCCGCGAGGGCCCCCTCGAGCTTCACTGGCTCGCGCACGACCTGCTTGGACGGGCGATCGCCATCGAGCCGGAGCGCGCCTGGCAACTCGTCCGGCGAGAGGCCCGGGCAGCTGCCGACTGGGTCACCGTGGACAGCCTGGCGCGCGTGGCCGGTCGGGGCATCCTCGCCGAGCCCTACCGCTGGGCGGAGCTGGAGCAGCTCGTGTACTCCCCCTCGCGCTGGGAGCGGCGTCTCGCCGGCTCCACCGTGGCGACCATCCCGTTCGTTGACCGCCGGGCGGGTCGGACGCCCGAGACCGCCCGGCGCGGCCTTGGCATCGTGGGGGACCTCATCGGCGACCGCGAGCCGGACGTGCAGAAGAGCCTCTCGTGGGCGCTGCGCAGCCTGCTTCTCGTGGACGCCGGCGCGGTCATCGCGTTCCTGGAACGCGCGGCAGCCGAGGCGGCGGCCGACGACGATGGCCACCGCGCCAGGGTCGTCCGCGACGCGCTGGCCAACCTTCCCGCCGACACGGCCCTGCGACTGCGGGCCGCTCTCGCCGGCGTCCGCAGGCGCCCGGCCACCCCGTCCACGTCGCGCGCGGCGGTGACGGCCGCCGACTTCCTCGGCCTCGGTGTGGGCGTGCCGCCCGCCGAGCGACGCACCATCGACCGCAACTAGCCGACCGAGCACCGCGAGGAGAGCCCCCACGTGACCGACGATCTGGGCGACGTCCAAGCCATCCGCATCGAGGACGAGATGCGCGTCTCGTACCTCGACTACGCGATGAGCGTCATCGTCGCGCGGGCGCTGCCGGACGTGCGCGACGGCCTCAAGCCCGTCCACCGCCGCATCCTGTACACGATGGGCGAGATGGGCCTGTCCGCCACGAGCTCCTATCGCAAGTGCGCCGCGATCGTCGGCGAGGTGATGGGCAAGTACCACCCGCACGGCGACGTGGCGCTGTACGACGCCCTCGTCCGGCTGGCGCAGGACTTCTCCATGCGCTACCCGCTGGTGGACGGCCAGGGCAACTTCGGCTCCGTGGACGGCGACTCCGCGGCGGCGATGCGGTACACGGAGGCGCGCCTCACGGCGATCTCCTCGGAGATGCTCGCCGACATCGACAAGGACACCGTCGATTACGTCGACAACTACGACGGGACGCAGAAGGAGCCGTCGGTCCTGCCGGCCAAGCTGCCCAATCTGCTGATCAACGGCTCGTCCGGCATCGCGGTGGGCATGGCGACCAACATCCCGCCGCACCACCTGGGCGAGGTCGCCGACGCGGTCGTCGCGTACATCGCGGACCCGTCGATCACGAACGACGACCTGTGCACCTACGTCAAGGGACCCGACTTCCCGACCGGCGCCTCCATCTTCCGCTACGAGACCCGCCGCAACTCGCTCACCGGCGAGAACGAGACGGTGGACGCCATCCGCGAGATGTACGCCCACGGCCACGGCCGCGTGGTCATGCGCGCCCAGGTGGCGTTCGAGGAAGCCCGGCACGACCGGACCGCGATCATCGTCACCGAGCTGCCGTACCAAGTGAACAAGGCGGCGCTGCTCGAGAAGATCGCGGACCTCGTCAAGGACAAGAAGCTCGACGGGATCAGCGACCTGCGCGACGAGTCCGATCGCGACGGGATGCGGATCTACATCGAGATCAAGAAGGACGCGAACCCGCACAAGGTGCTGAACAACCTGTTCAAGCACACCGCCATGCAGACCGCGTTCAACCTCAACATGCTCGCCCTGGTGGACGGGCAGCCCCAGACGCTGCCGCTCAAGAGCGTCATCGGGCACTACCTTGAGCACCGCCGCGAGATCGTCCGGCGGCGCACCGAGTACGACCTCGAGAAGGCGCGCGCCAGGGCGCACATCCTCGAGGGCCTCAAGATCGCCCTCGACAACCTCGACGAGGTCATCCGGACGATCCGCGAGTCCGCGGATGTGGAGACCGCCCGCAACAACCTGATCGGACGCTTCGGGCTGTCCGAGCTCCAGGCGCAGGCGATCCTCGACATGCGGCTCGCCCGGCTGGCCGCCCTCGAGCGCCAGAAGATCGAGGACGAGTACCTCGCGGTCATCCAGCTGATTGCCGAGCTGGAGGACATCCTGGCCAACCCCGCCCGCGTGCTCTCGATCATCAAGGACGAGCTGGCGGAGCTGAAGCGCAAGTACGCCGGCGAGCGCCGGACGCGCGTCCAGGACGACTCCAGCCGCGAGATGACCGACGAGGACCTCATCGCCGACGAGGACGTCGTGGTCACGATCAGCCGGCGCGGCTACATCAAGCGCCAGCCCGTGGCCACGTACCGCCGCCAGCACCGCGGCGGCAAGGGGATCATCGGCCACGTGACCCGCGAGGAGGACGCGGTCGAGCACCTGCTCGCCGCGAACACCCACGACTGGGCGCTGTTCTTCACCAACCGCGGTCGCGTGTTCAGCGCCAAGGTCCACGCCATCCCCGACGCCTCGCGGCAGGCGAAGGGCATGGCCATCATCAACCTGCCCGGCGTCCAGGTGGAGTCGGGCGAGGTCCCGGTGGCGACGATCTGCCTGCCGGACTTCGAGCCCGGCCACTATCTGGTGCTCGCGACCCGGCGGGGGATCCTCAAGAAGACCCCGCTCGAGCAGTTCGAGCGCGTGCGCTCCACCGGCATCCGCGCCATCACGATCGCGGACGGCGACGAGCTGGCCTGGGTCTCGGTGTCGGCCGGCCAGGACGACGTCATCATCGCGACGAGCCAGGGCATGCTCGCCCGGTTCCACGAGGCTGAGGTGCGGCCGATGGGCCGCGACGCCGGCGGCGTGATCGGCATCCGGCTGGCCCGCCAGGGCGACGCGGTGGTGTCGATGAGCGTGGTGGAGCCCGGGTCGGACCTGCTGGTCCTCACCGAGACCGGCTACGGCAAGCGGGTCCCGCTCAAGGAGTTCCGCGTCAAGCACCGCGGCGGCCAGGGCGTCCGGCTGATCGCGCTCGAGGGCCGCAAGACAGGCCTCGTGGCGGCGGTCCAGCAGGTCACCGACGCGGACGAGGAGCTGATGCTCATCTCGGCCGGCGGCCAGGTGATCCGCACCGAGACCAACACGATCAACCGCTACTCGGCGGCCGCCCGCGGCGTGATCGTGATGCGCCTGGCGGAGGGCGACTCGGTCGCCGCCATCGCGGCGTTCCGCGCCGGGCTGGCAGAGCGAGGGGCCATGGGCGACAATGACGGTCCCCTGCCGGGCGGCGGAGCACCGGCGGAGCCTGTGAAGGGACGCCCGTGACGGCCTTCAGCGACCGGGAGGCAGCCGTGTACGCGGACCAGTTCGAGATCTACCACGGCAACGCCAACCCGGAGCTGGCGCGCAAGATCGCCACGTATGTGGGCGGCCGTCCCGGCCGGGCGGAGGTGTTCACCTTCGCCAACGAGAACATCTTCGTCCGCATCCTGGACAACGTCCGGGAGAAGGACGTGTTCCTGGTCCAGCCCACCTCGCGGCCGGTCAACCAGTCGATCATGGAACTGCTGATCATGATCGACGCCTTCAAGCGGGCATCTGCCGGACGGATCACGGCCGTCGTGCCGTACTACGCGTACGGCCGCTCCGACAAGAAGGACCAGCCGCGCGTGCCCATCACGGCCCGCCTGATCGCGGACATGATCACCGTGGCCGGCGCGGACCGGCTGCTCACGATGGACCTTCACCAGGGCCAGATCCAGGGGTTCTTCAACATCCCCGTGGACGAGCTGACCGCGGTCCACCTGCTCAGCCGCTACTTCCTCGACAAGAACCTGAACGACTGCGTGGTGGTCACGGACCTCGGCTTCGCCAAGCGCGCCCGGCAGTTCGCCGAGCTGCTGGACGCCCCCCTCGCCATCGTGGAGAAGCGGCGCCACGGCAACCTGGACCGGGCCGAGGTCATCAACGTCATCGGCGACGTGCGCGGCCGCCGGGCGATCATCGTGGACGACGAGATCGACACCGCGGGCACGCTGATCGAGATCACCCGCGCGCTCGAGCGCGAGGGCGTCCACGAGATCCACGCCTGCGCCACGCACGGGGTCCTGTCGGACCCGGCCATCGAGCGCATCGCGGCGTCGAACCTGGCGGAGGTGGTGGTCACCGACACCATCCCGCTCCCGCCCGAGAAGCGAATCCCGAGGCTCAAGGTGCTCTCGGTGGCACCGCTGGTCGGCGAGGCCATCAAGCGGATCCACCGGGGCGAGTCCGTGGGCGCCCTGTTCGGCGCCGAGGCGTCCTTCACCCAGGAGATGCTCCTGTGGGACGAGGGGATCGGCGCGGCGGGCGGCCTGACCCTCGACGGGGCGGATGGCTCCGGCCCCGGCAACGACGTACCATTGTCCGCACCAGCATCGGCTGGCGCCTGAGCCCGCCACCTCACGGAGACCCATGAGCCTGCAGTTGCACCGCCCGGACGGGAAGGGCGGTTTCGAGGTCCGGACCGGGAGTGACCCGACGTGGCGCGAGGGGCTGCGCTCGTCGCGCTGGGGCGCCTCGCTCAAGGGCGGGAAGCTCCCCGAGCTCGCCAACCCGGAGATGAACCCCACCTCGGCCGCACGGTCGGCGGCGTTCTGGGTGGCGCTGGCGGCGATCACGTTCGTCGTGGTCATGGCGGGCTATCTGGCGGGAATCTGGAGACTCGGCGGGGCGTAGCCCTCCGGCCGCGAACCGGCGGAGGCGGGCCCTCACCCTATACTCTCCCGCGATGCGCTTCCTGTCCCGCTTCTTCGACTCCAACGACCGCGAGATCACGCGTCTCCAGCCGCTCGTGGACCAGACCAATGCGCTCGAGGCCGAGTACGAGACCCTGACCGATGCGGAGATCCGCGAGCGGATCGACACGATCCGAGCGGACATCGTCGAGGCCTCCCAGCCCGAGGAGCCGCCCGAGGCCGAGCTCGAGACCACGGATCCCGAGCGGCGGCGGGACCTGGAGGTGGCCCGCCACAAGCGTGACCTGGAGCGGATCCGGACCGCCCTCGACGACGTGATCCCCGACGTGTTCGCGGCCGGCCGCGAGGCCATGAAGCGAACGATGGGGATGCGCCAGTACGACGTCCAGCTGATGGGCGCCATCGTGCTGCACCAGGGCAAGATCGCCGAGATGAAGACGGGGGAGGGCAAGACCCTCATCCCGACGCTCGCCGCGGTCCTCAACGGCCTCACGGGGCGCGGCGTGCACGTCGTCACCGTCAACGACTACCTCGCCCGCCGCGACGCCCAGTGGATGGGCCCCGCATACCACTTCCTGGGCCTGTCGGTGGGCGTCATCGCCCACGACACCTCGTACCTGTTCGAGCCCGGCTTCCCCACCACGGACGAGCGCCTGATCAACCTGCGCCCGTGCACCCGGCGCGACGCCTACGCCGCCGACATCACGTACGGCACCAACAACGAGTTCGGGTTCGACTACCTGCGCGACAACATGGTGGACGCGCTCGAGGGCCGAGTGCAGCGCGAGCGGGCGTTCGCCATCGTGGACGAGGTTGACAACATCCTCATCGACGAGGCCCGGACGCCGCTCATCATCAGCGGCCAGGCCGAGGAGTCGGCGGACCTCTACTACACGTTCGCCCGCCTCGTCCCCAAGCTCAAGCCGCGGCCCGACGGCGAGGAGGAGGGCGGCGACTACTTCATCGATCTCAAGGACAAGGCCGTCAGCCCCACCGAGGAGGGCGTCGACAAGATCGAGAAGCTGCTCGGGATCGAGAACCTCTACGATGCCGACCCGCGGCTCGCCCGCCACTTCGACTCCGCCCTCAAGGCGCACGCGCTGTACAAGCGCGACCGCGACTACATCGTCGAGGACGGCGAGATCGTCATCGTGGACGAGTTCACCGGGCGAAAGATGCCCGGCCGCCGCTGGAGCGAGGGCCTCCACCAGGCGATCGAGGCGAAAGAGGGCCTGCGCGTCCAGCGCGAATCCCAGACGCTGGCCACGATCACCTTCCAGAACTACTTCCGCCTGTACGACAAGCTCGCCGGCATGACCGGCACGGCGATGACCGAGGCGGAGGAGTTCCACAAGATCTACAACCTCGAGGTGGTGGCCATCCCCACCCACCGCCCCATGATCCGCGAGGACATGCAGGACCTCGTCTACAAGAACGAGACCGGCAAGTTCAACGCGCTGGTGGACGAGATCGAGGAGATGACCAAGGCCGGCCGGCCGGTCCTGGTGGGCACGGTCTCGGTGGAGAAGTCCGAGGTGCTCGGGGAGCTGATGCGGCGTCGCGGCATCAAGCACGAGGTCCTCAACGCCAAGCAGCACGAGCGCGAGGCCGGCGTGGTCGCCCAGGCCGGGCGGTCGCGCGCGGTGACCATCGCGACGAACATGGCCGGCCGCGGCACCGACATCAAGCTCGGCGGTGACCCGGCGGGGCTCGCCTCGGAGATCCTCCACAAGCGCGGGATCAATCCGGCCGAGGCGGACAAGGAGACCGTGGAGGCGGCGCTGGCCGAGGCCAAGGCGGTGACGGAGGCCGACCACGAGCGGGTCGTGGCCGCGGGCGGCCTCCACATCATCGGCACCGAGCGCCACGACAGTCGGCGCATCGACAACCAGCTCCGGGGGCGCGCCGGTCGCCAGGGCGACCCGGGCTCGTCGCGCTTCTACCTGTCGCTCGACGACGACCTGATGAAGCGGTTCGCGTCCGACCGGGTGGGCAGCCTCATGGAGCGTCTCGGGCTCGAGGACGACGTGCCGATCGAGTCGCGGCTCGTGTCCAAGACCATCGAGAGCGCCCAGACGCGCGTCGAGGGGTTCAACTTCGACATCCGCAAGCGCGTGGTCGAGTTCGACGACGTCATCAACAAGCAGCGCGAGACCATCTACGCCGAGCGCGACAAGGTGCTCCGCAACGAGGACCTCACCGAGACGGTCCAGACCTTCCTCGACGCGGAGATCGAGGCGCTCGCGGACACGTACGTGTCGAGCCCCTCGCCGTCCGAGTGGAACCTCGAGGGCATGGCAGCCGCGCTTCGCGCCATGGGCATCGACGAGGCCGACGCCAGCGAGGAGGCGCTCGACGAGGCTGCGTCGAGCCGCGAGACGCTCGTCAGCCACGTGCAGGGCCTGGTCGACCGCCAGCTCGAGGCGCGCCTGGCCGAGCACGGCGAGGAGATCTGGAGCCAAGTCGAGCGGTTCGTCCTGCTGCGCACGATCGACAGCCTGTGGGTGGAGCACCTCACCGAGATCGACGACATGCGGCGGGGCATCGGCCTGCGCGGCTACGCGCAGCAGGACCCCCTCAACGAGTTCCGGCGCGAGGCGTACCGCCTGTACGAGGAGCTCCGGGACCTGATCCGGCGCCAGGTGGCGATGACCATCTTCCGCGTCACCGTGCGCCGCGAGCCCGAGCTGCAGCCGCTCCCCGGCCCGTTCCAGCCCGCTCGGTCGAGCACCACCGGCGGGCCGGCCGACAGCGTGGGCGAGGCGCCCGGGAGCGACGCGCGGGCGACCGACGTCGGCGCCCGCGCGGCGGTGGCGACGGCTGCCGCCCAGCCGGCCCCGGCAGCACGGGCAGCGCCCGCCCCGAGGCAGCCCCTCGGCCCGGGCGAGGCGGCGCTCCGCCAGCCCGGGATCCCGTCCGGGGGCCCCGCGGTCCCCATGCGCGGGCTCCCCGCCGATCCGATGCGCACAGCCCGCGAGGTCCCGGGCGACGCCGCCGCCTCGGGCTCGACACGCCAGGGCTTCACCCCGTCGGGCGCCCGGATC
>JAKAHL010000085.1 GCA_021815005.1 Chloroflexota bacterium | reverse complement strand
CTCGGGCGCCGCGCCCCGGGCGGGACCGGCCCGCGTTGCGGGGAGCGGCCAGCCGGGGGCCGGCTCGGCCCCCGGACCCGCCTGACTACCGGAGGAGCGACTCCATCTGCTTGGCGATGAACCCGGCAGCAAAACCCGGGGCCAGCCGGACCAGCCTGTCCATCATCGAGGCGTCGCCGCCCACCAGAACACGGTAGCGGTTGCTGACCATTCCCTCGACGATCTTGCGGGCAGCCGCCTGCGCGGTGGTGGTCCTGGGCTGCTTGCCGCCGCCCGCCATGGCCGGGATGGCCACGCCGGAGTTCTGCGTGATGTTGGTGGCCACGGCGCCCGGGAACACCACCGTCACGTGGACCCGGGTCCCCCGCAGCTCGGCGTGCAACCCCTCGGTCATGAGTTTCACGGCGGCCTTCGAGGCCCCGTACACGGTCTGCCCGGGCACGGGCAGGAACCCGCCCATGCTCGAGATGTTCACGATGTGCCCCTCGGGCCGCGCCAGCAGCACCGGCAGGAACGCCTTGGTCATGTGCAGCGTGCCGCGCCAGTTCACGTTCATCACGCGGTCGATCTGCTCGTAAGACAGGTCCGCCAGCCTCACGAACGGCTGGATGATCCCTGCGCAGTGGATCACGCCGTCCGCCGGGCCGTGGCGGGCCGCCACCACCGAGGGCAGCGCCTCGACGGCCTCCCTGTCGGTGATGTCGGCCAGGTGGGTCGAGATCGCTGCGCCGGGCCCGGCCAGGACGGCCGTCTCGGCGAGCGTCGCCTCGTTGACGTCCACGGCGGCAACCTTGGCGCCGCGCCGGAGCAGCTCCAGGGCCACCTCGCGGCCCATGCCGCTGCCGGCACCGGTGACGACGATGACTTTGCCGGTCGGCTGCATGGACGACGCTCCCTTCCTATCGCGTGGCCTTCGGCAGGACTCTAGCCCTGCCCCGGGCCCGGGCGCTGAGGCGGTGCGCGGCGCGAGGCCGTCGCGAAGCAGGTCATCCCCGCCGCGACGGCCCCGGCAACCGCGCGCCTCGACCGGAGCGGTTCGTGGTGCGCTCCCGTCAGGCCGACGCGGAGATGCCCACCTTGGCGAGCAGCGAGGCCGCGGCGCTGACCGGGGTCGCAAACCCGAGCCCCTGGGCCGATGTCGAGGTGGCCGTGGCGATCCCGACGACCTGACCGCTCGTGGTGATCAGCGGGCCACCGCTGTTGCCCTCGTTGAGGGCGGCGTCGGTCTGGATCAGGTTGGAGCGCGTGACCGCGGCGCCCGTGGTCTGGTCGGCAACTTGGATGGTGCGGTCCGTGCCGGAGACGATGCCCAGCGTGACCGAGTCTGCGTACTGGCCGAGCGGGTCGCCGATCGCGAGGACCACCTCGCCCGCCGCCACGCCGCTGTGGGAGATGGGCGCCGCGCGCAGGCCGGTCGCGTTGATCTTGATCAGCGCCACGTCGGCGGTGGGCGACGTGGCCACGACGGTGGCGTCGTACGTCTTGCCGTTTGACGTGGTCACCGTCACGCTCGAGGCGCCCTCCACGACGTGCTGCGCCGTGAGGATGTAGCCGTCGGAGCTGACGATGACGCCCGAGCCGACACCGGCCGTCTGGACCGAGTTGTAGCCGCCGAAGCCGCCGAAGCCGCCGAAGCCGCCGAGCGACACCGTCGCCTGGACCTGGACGGTCACGACGGACTTCTTGGCCGCCGCCACGACCGAGGTGAGGTCGGAGGTCGTCGTCGCAGCCACGGTGCTGGCCGTCACGCCGCCCGCGGACGCACTCGCGCCGGCTGCGGCTGGGGCGGGGCCGACGGGGGCCACGTAGCCAGCGACGGTGAGCGTCGTCGCCGAGGCGAGCACGGCGGCCAGCGCGGCGGTCACCAGGGTGCTCGCGCCGCGTGGCAGGCGCCGGCGGACCGGCGGTCGGGCCGGAGCGGCGCCCGCAGCCGGCAGCTCGGAGGGAACAGGGGCGAACGCGAGCGGGCCGGCGGAATCGGCGGGCGCGGTCGAGGGTGTCTGGGTCGGGATGGCGGAGGGGTCGGGGTCGGGGGACAAATCGTCGTGCAGCAGAAGGTTGGACATCGGATCGCTCCTGGGGGCCCGCCGACGCGGCGGGACCGGTCGATACCCGCAGGTTCGTCCCGGAGTCTTACGATCTGCTGACAGCGGGGCGGCGCATGAGCGCGATCTCATCCGGCTCTCAGCGGCTTGCCACGCGGCCGCCGCAACCTCGTTCCGGTGGGGACGCCCACCGCTGCCAACGCCCCAGGAGACCCTCCGCCCCGATGTCGCCCACCGAACGCCTGCTCGCCGGCCCGCCGCTCGACGGCCGTGCCGAGCCGCTCGCCTCCCACCGCGCCCGCCTCGGCGAGCTGCCCACGGTGCCCGCCGCGGAGATGATCGCGGCGCTCGAGGCGACGGGGATGCTCGGCCGGGGCGGGGCCGGCTTCCCCGTCGGCCGCAAGTGGAGGGCGATCGCCGAGGGATCCGGCCGGGGCACGCCGGTCGTCGTGGCCAACGGGGCCGAGGGCGAGCCCGAGAGCGCCAAGGACCGCGTCCTGATGGCGCACCGGCCGCACCTGGTCGTGGACGGGGCGCTGCTGGCCGCCCGGACCCTGGGCGCCGACCGCGTCGAGCTCTACGTCGGGCGCGAGCACTCGGCCGCCGTGCAGGCCGTCCGGGCCGCGGTCGATGAGCGACCCGCCGCCGACCGCGCCCTGCTCCACGTGGTCGAGGCGCCGCTCGGGTACGTCGCGGGCGAGTCAACCGCGGTGGTCCACTACGTCAACGCCAAGGACGCCCGGCCGCTGGCGACGCCACCGCGCATGTCCGAGCGGGGCGTGCGCAACCGACCGACGCTGGTCCAGAACGTGGAGTCGCTGGCCCAGGCGGCGCTCATCGCGCGCAACGGGCCGGACTGGTTCCGGGAGCGAGGCCGCGGCGCCAACCGCGGCACGGCGCTGGTCACCATCGCCGGGCCGGTCCGGCACGAGGGAGTCGCCGAGATCGACCTCGGCACGCCGCTCGCCGAGCTCGTGGAGTTGGCGGGCGGCCTCACCGGCACGCCGCAGGCGGTGCTGATCGGCGGGTACTTCGGCACCTGGGCGCGGATCGAGGACGCCTGGGACCTGCCGCTCGAGCCGGAGTCTCTCAAGGCCGCCGGCCTCACCTTCGGCTGCGGTCTCGTCCGGCTGCTCGACGCCCGCAGTTGCGGGGTGGACTACAGCGCGCGGATCATGGACTTCCTGGCCGCCGGCTCGGCGATGCAGTGCGGGCCGTGCAAGTACGGGCTCGCCGACCTCGCCGGGGCGAGCGGACGGGTGGCCGCCTTTGGCGCGAAGGCCACCGACCTCATCGACATCGACCGCTGGACGGGGCTGGTCACGGGCCGCGGCGCCTGCCGTCACCCCGACGGCGCCGCGCAGCAGATGGGCACCGCCATGGCCGTCTTCGCGGACGACTTCGCCAGCCACGCCGCGCGCGGCCGCTGCCTGGCCGAGGGCATCAGCATGGGAGGCCGGCGATGAGCCGCGAGCCCAGACTCACCATCGACTGGATCGCCTGCAACGGCTACGGCGTGTGCGAGGCCGCCGCGCCGGACCTGATCGTCCTCGACGACTGGGGCTACCCGATCCTTCCCGACGGGCCGATCCCGCCGGACCTGGTGCCGCAGGCTCGCCGGGCGGTCAACGACTGCCCCATGCTGGCGCTGGCCTGGGAGGGCGACGGGGCACCGGGCGGCGGCCGTCTGGGCCGACTCGGCGGCCGCCGGTAACGCGCTCCGGGGCGCCCGGCCCGAACCCGCGGCGGCGGTGCCGGGCGGTGCCCGGGCGACGTCCGGCGGGTGCCCGGCGCCGCCCGGCGTCGTGTCAGGGGTTCGCCCCCTGGCCCGTGCGGACCGACGCGATCAGCCGCTCGATCTCCGGCACGGCCGTGCCGGCGTTGTCGCTCCAGTCGTCGGCGCCGACCCAGGTCGCCGTTCCCTCGGTCATCTGCCCGCCGCCCACGATCACCCCGGGCGCGTCGCTGCGTCCCGCGTAGGCCGCCCGGAGCGCCGCGATCGTGTCGCGCATCGCGGGGAACGAGGTGAGCAGCATCCCCGACAGGCCCACGACGTCCGGCTGGAGGGCCAGCGCCTCGCGGACCACCTCCTCGGGCGGCACGTCCACCCCAAGGTCGTGCACCTCGAAGTTCATCGAGCGCAGCAGCATCACCAGCAGGTTCTTGCCCAGGTCGTGGATGTCCCCTTGCACCGTGCACACGAGGACGCGGCCCGCGGGCGGCCCGGCAGGCGCGCGATCCGGCGCGCCGGCGAGCCCCACGAGCGGCTCGAGGATCTCCATCACCTCGCGGAAGATCTCGCCCGCCATGATCAGGCCGGCGATGAAGTACGTGCCCTCGCGATACCGGTCGCCCACCACGGCCAGGCCCGCCTGGCAGTCCTCGATGATCGCCGAGGCCGATTCGCCTCCCAGCAGGCGCGCGCGGACACGCTCGACGGCGGCCTCCTCCTCCAGATCGGCGATCAGGCCGACCAGCGCGTCGCTCACGCGGTCTCCTTCGCGGCCTCGGCCGCGGGCTGTCGGGGCTCGAAGCCGACGGTCGTCTCGAACGTCAGCAGGTCGGCACGGCAGACGAACACGCCCCACGACAGCGGCAGGTCGTCGAAGCCGAAGAAGTGATGCTCGAGCAGGAACGCCGCCTCGCCGACCTGGGCCCGCAGGTGCGCCGCCTCGGACGTCCGGAGGGTTGTGGCGATGAGCGTCAGGCGGCCCCGCTTGGGGCCAACCTGGCCGTTGCCCTCGAACAGGTCGCGGAGCGCGGTCACCCCCAGCTCGGTCTCGATGACCGGCCGGCGCGGGTCGTACGTCAGCGACTCGCGGTGGTACAGCACGGGGCGCCCGTCACGGTGGAGCAGCCGGCGGATGGCGATGACGCGCTCCCCCTCCCCGATCTCGAGCATGCGGGCGACCCGTTTGGACGCCGGCACCACGCGCACCGAGAGGATGCGCACCTTGACGGCCGGGTCCGCGAGGATCCCCCGGAAGGAGCGCAGGTCGAAGGTGGCGGTGGCGATCGACGCCGCCTCGACGAAGGTGCCGCGCCCGGGCGTGGCGGTGACCGCGCCCTCGTCGACGAGGATCTTGATCGCGCGCCGCACCGTCACCGGGGAGAGCCGGTACGCGCGGATCAGCTCCGCCTCGGTGGGCAGCCGGTCGCCGGCGTGGAACTCGCCCTCGGCAATGCGCTCGCGGAGGATGTCCGCCAACTGGGCATAGGCCGGCTCGTAGGCGCCACGCTCGATGGCGCGGACCGTCGCGGGCGGGGTGCGCCGCGATCGAGCCGCCTCAGGTGCGCCGCCTACCATCGCTGCCGTGGACCTCCTGCTCGCCGCCTAGGTTGTCGGATTCCCTGCCCGGCGCGGGGGCCGAACGGCCCGGTGAATCCGGGCCAGTTGTCCACGACGCGGACGGATTGCGATGTTTATATATCGCAATCGCGCCGCCGTGTCACCGAGGACGATCGTGGCAGCACTCCCGCACAAGCCCCAGGTCCCCAGCACGCTCCCCTACGACCCGTCGCGGGTGAAGGTGATCGCCTGCGCCACCGTCATCGAGGAGATGGCGCCGAGGATGCCGCCGGAGATGGCGCGCGAGGTCCTCGACTTCGGGCTCCACTTCCGGCCCGGCGGCCTGACGGTTGCGCTCCAGGAGGTCATCGACCGCTCGACCGGCTTCGACACGCTGCTCCTGGGGTACGGCCTGTGCTCGCGCGGCGTCGTGGGCCTGCGAGCCACCACGGCGCGCCTGGTCATCCCGCGCGTGGACGACTGCATCGCGATCTTCCTCGGCTCCCGCGGCGACTACACCGAGCAGCATGCGCAGGAGCCCGGCACCTACTACCTCACCAAGGGCTGGATCGAGGCGAAGGACTCGCCGCTCGACGGCCTGCACGACCTCGTCCCCAAGTACGGCGAGGCCAAGGCAGAGCGGATCATGCGGATCATGCTCAAGAACTACACGCGCATCGCGTTCATTGACACCGGCGCCTACGAGCTGGAGCACTACCGGGCCTACGCCCAGGAGAACGCCCGGCGCTTCGACCTGCGCTACGAGGAGATCGCGGGCAAGCCGGGCCTGGTGGAGAAGCTGCTCTACGGGCCGTGGGACGGGGAGTGCGTGGTGGTGGAGCCCGGCGGCACCGTGGAGTACGAGGCGTTCGTGACCGACGGCCACGTCCCGGCGGCAGGCCTCCCGGGGCTCAACCGTGCCTGAGCCGGCCGGCGCGCCCGGCCCCGCCGCCCCCGCCACGTTCGAGGTGGACTTCGAGCCGGCGGGCCGCCGCGTCCGGGTGGAGGCGGGCACGCAGCTGCTCGAGGCGGCCCGGTCCGCGGGGGTTGGCCTCGCGTCCGTGTGTGGCGGCGACGGGACCTGCGGCCGGTGCCGCGTCGTGGTGATGGAGGGCGTCCTGCCCGACCCGTCCGACGCCGACCGGCGCGCCCTCTCGCGCACCGAGATCGCCCACGGCGAGCGGCTCGCCTGCCGGGTGCCCGTGGCCAGCGACCTCAAGGTCCACATTCCCAAGGCGTCGCTCATCACGGACCAGCGCCTCCAGGTGACCGGCCCCAAGCGGACCGTGGCCGTGGACCCGGCGGTCCGCGTGTACCGCGTGGCGGCAGAGCCGCCGACCCTCGCCGACGCGCGGTCGGACTTCGACCGCATCCTCGCCGCGGCGGCCACCGCGCACGGCATCCGGCGGCTCGCCGCGGACCCGGTGGTGCTCTCGCAGCTGACCACCACCGTCCGGCGAACCGGCTGGGAAGTGGAGCTGCTGGCCCGCGGGCAGGACCTCGTCGGCGTGCTGCCTCCTGGCCAGCATGTGGTCGGCCTGGCAGTGGACCTCGGCACCACCAAGATCGCCGGGTACCTGATCGACCTCGAGACGGGCGTCGAGCTGGCGGGCGAGGGGATCATGAATCCCCAGATCGCGTACGGCGAGGACGTCATCAGCCGACTCGCCTATGCGGTGCGCCAGCCGGGCGGCGCCGAGACGCTGGCGCGCGTGGTCCGAGAGGGCCTCGACGCCCTGGTCGGGACCATGTGCGAGCAGACCGGCATCGATCGGGACCAGGTCGCCGAGGGCTGCATCGTTGGCAACACCGCGATGCACCACCTGCTGCTGGGGCTGCCGGGGCGCCAGCTGTCCCAGGCGCCGTTCGTGGCGTCCACCTCCTCGCCGGTGGACGTTCGTGCCCGGGACCTCGGCATCCGAATCGCGCCCGACGCGCGCATCCACGTGCCGCCCAACATCGGCGGGTTCGTGGGCGCGGACCACGTGGCGATGATCCTGGGGGCGGACCTGGACCGGGTCGAGGCCGTCAAGATCGGCGTGGACATCGGCACCAACACCGAGATCGTGCTCCGCCGGCCGTCCATGGGGCACCTGGCGTCCACCTCCTGCGCGTCGGGCCCCGCCTTCGAGGGGGCCCACATCCGCGACGGCATGCGCGCGGCCACCGGCGCCATCGAGCGGGTGACGATGTTCGCCGACGGGCGCCTGCCGGAGGTCAAGACCATCGGCGACGCGCCTGCGGTGGGGATCTGCGGGTCCGGGATCGTGGACGCCGTGGCCGAGTTGTACCGCACCGGGCGCATCGACCACCGGGGCCGGTTCCAGCCGGCCGCGCCCGGGGTCCGGCGCGGTGAGAAGGGCCTCGAGACCGTCCTGTCGCCCGCCGAGACCAACGGGATCGGCCGCGACGTGGTGATCACCCAGGGCGACGTCAACGAGATCCAACTGGCCAAGGGCGCGATCGAGGTGGGCATCCGCATCCTGCTCGAC
>JAKAHL010000084.1 GCA_021815005.1 Chloroflexota bacterium | reverse complement strand
GCCAGCGCCTCCCGCACCGGGGCGGGCAGGGGCAGCCCGTCCGCGGCCGTGGCCCGCACGCGGCGGATCCGGTACCCGGCCGGGTGGGTCTCGTCGGCCGGCGTCCCGGGCCCGAGGCGGGCCAGCACCGTGACGGCGTGGCCCCGGGCGGCCAGGGCGCTCGCGATCCGGTAGGTGCGCGAGTCGAACTCGCCCGTCGAGGGCAGGACGAGCGTCAGCCGCTGCGGGACCGGCGCGGGCCGCGTCATCGGGACGTGGCCGGGGCGGCGAGGCGTGCGTACAGGGCGACCAGGCGCGCCGACTCGTGCTCCCAGTTCCAGCGCTCGTGCGCGGCGGCCAGGCAACGGGCTCGGAGGCGCCGCCGCTCGTCATCGGGGGCCTCCAGCACGCGCCGGATCGCCGTGGCGATGGCCGCCGGGCTGCCCGGGTCGCACACCTCGCCCAGCGGCCCCTCGGGGTTGTCCAGCACGACGCGGCGCAGGTCGGGGAAGTCGGACGCCACCACGGGCACGCCCGCGGCGAGCGACTCGAACAGCTTGTTCGGCGTCGAGAGGTAGTGGTTGAGCGTGCTGGGCTGGAGCGCCATCACGTCCACGTCGGCCGTCGCCACCCAGGCCAGGAGCACATCGGGCGGCACCGCGTCGAGCACGTGGACGCGTCCGCCGTAGCGCGGGTCCGCCGCCATCCGGTCCAGGTCGGCGCGCATGCCCCCGTAGCCCAGGTACAGCGCGTGGACTCGCTCCAGGCCGGGCTCGAGGATCGCCTCGGCCAGCTGCTCCAGGCCGCGATGCGCCGAGAACCCGCCGTGGTAGAGCGCCACGGGCGTGTCCGCGGGGATGCCGGCCGCCCGGCGCAGCAGGTCGTCGGGCGCCGCGGGCGGCGTCCAGGCGGGCGGGCAGTTGTGGACCACGACGACCTCGTCCGCCCCGAGACGCGTGCGCAGCTCGCCGGCCAGCGCGTCGTTCACGGTGACCACCGCCGCGGCCTCGGACGCCCAGCGACGCTCCAGGCGGGCGAAGAGGCGCCGGACCCAGCCGGGCCTCGTGGCGTTGGTGCCCGACTCGAGGAAGATCTCGTGGCTGTCGTAGACGACGGCGCCGGCGCCGTTGCGGGCCCGGGCGCGGATGACGGCGGGAAGGCCGGTCAGGTCGTGGCCGTGGTACACGTCGGCGGGCCCCGCGGCGGCCGCGGCGTTGGCCGCCCAGCCCAGGGTGGCCCAGCGCCAGCGGATCAGCCAGTCGAGGAGCGAGCCGCCGGGTGGCGTCCGGCGGCCGAGGGCGCGGCCGAGCAGGAAGAACGGCAGCCGGACCACGGACCACGGGACGGCCGCCAGGCCCACGCCCAGGCCCAGGAGCAGCTCGCCGATGCCGCGGGGGAGCGTCTTGAGGCCGCCCAGGATCCGCAGGCCCACCCACCTCGCCAGCCGCCACGGGTGGCGGATGAACGCCAGCAGGATCCGCCAGCCGCCGGGGATCGGCACCCGCGTGATCGTCACCTTGCCGCGCGTCTCGCTGTCGCCGGTGCGCGAGGTGGGGTTGCCCGGCCGGCCAATGATCGTGACGTCATGGCCCGCGTCGGCCAGCGTGGCCGCCTCGCGCAGGACGCGCGCGTCGGTCCGCACGTCGTTGTAGACGAACATCACGACCCGGCTCATCGCGCCGCCCGGTCCTTCAACCGGCCCTCGGCCAGCGCGGCGGCGATCGCCTCGCCGGCGCCCGCGGGAGCCAGGTCGAACCCGGCAGCGCGCTCGGCGGCGAGGCGAGGCGCGTCGGCCGGCGGGGCGAGGCGGGCAAGCTCGGCGGCGGCGCGGGCGCGGTCGAGGCCCACGACCACCATCCGCCCCCCCGACTCGGCCACGGCCTCCACCCACTCCGTGCGGTCGCGCAGGACCAGGCACGGGGTGCGGAGCCAGGCGGCCTCGCGCTGGACGCCGCCCGAGTCCGTCAGCACGGCAGCGGCATGGAGCTGGAGGGTGAGCGTGGTGCGGTAGCCCTGGGGCGGGACCACGTGGACGCGCGGGTCCAGCGCGACCCCGGCGCCCTCGAGGGCGGCGCGGGTGCCGGGATGCAGGGCGAGGACCACGGGACGGGTCGCGACCGCGTCCTCCAGGATCCCCGCCCAGGCCCGCATGGCGTCGGCGTCGCGATTCTCGGCGCGATGCACGGTGGCGAAGGCGTAGCCGCCCGGCGCGAGCGCCAGGCGCAGCCGGGCGGCCACCTCGGCCAGCGCGGCGGGATCGCGGACCTCGCGGCCGATCCGGCTCGCCAGGTCCGCCATGAGGTCGCCCACCTGCAGGACGCCCTCGGTCACGCCCTCGGCGGCGAGGTTCGCCACCGCGGCGGGCGTGGGCGCGAACAGCCAGCGAGCGAGGTGATCGGCCACGAGGCGGTTGAGCTCCTCCGGCATCCGCCGGTCGAACGAGCGCAGGCCCGCCTCCACGTGGGCCACGGGAATGCCGAGCTTGGCGGCCGCCAGGGCGCCGGCCAGGGTCGAGTTCGTGTCGCCGTAGACGAGCACCGCGTCGGGGCGCTCGGCCAGCAGGATGGGCTCCAGCGCCAGCAGCATCCGCGCGGTCTGCTCCGCGTGGCTGCCCCCGCCCACGCCCAGTGCGTGGTCCGGCTGCGGCAGGGAGAGCTCGGCGAAGAACGCGCCGGCCATCGCCTCGTCGTAGTGCTGGCCCGTGTCCACGAAGACCTCCTCGTGGACGGCGCGCAGGGCCGGTCCCAACGCCGCGGCCTTGATCAGCTGCGGACGGGTCCCCACGACGCTGACGATACGCACGGGCTGCTCTCCGGCTCGGGCTCGACGGCGGACGCGGGCTGGCGGCGGGTCAGGCGCCCGCGCGAACGCGCGTGCCGGCCTGGACGCCCACGCCCACGTACGCGACGCCTTCGGGGAGGGCGAGCGTCCGCAGGCTGTTGCGGCCGTCGTAGACCACGGCGAGGCTCGGGAACCAGGCCGGGTCCAGCGCGGCGAACTGCCGGTCGGCGGTCTGCGCGATGACGGCGCGGAACGGCCCGGGCTCGCCCCAAGGCCAGGCCCGCGCCCCCAGCGCCTCAACCTCGGCCGGGGTCATCAGCGGGTCGTAGGCGGCGACGTCCGCCCCGGCGGCGAGGAGATCGCTGATCAGCGGGATGGCACGGCTGTACGCCAGCTCCTTCACGCCCTCGCGGTACGTGATGCCCAGCACCAGCACCGGCTGGCCGCGCAGCCCGCCGAGCGCCGTGGCGACGATGCCCAGCGCGCGGTCGGTCTGGTCGTCGTTGACCTGGCGGGCCGTCTCCACGATCCGCAGGCCGGGCGCCCGCGCGAGCAGCAGGTGCGGGTAGACGGGGATGCAGTGCCCGCCCACGCCGATGCCCGGCTGGTGGATATGGCTGTACGGCTGGCTGTTGGCGGCCGCGATGACCTCGGTCACGTCGATGCCGTGGAGGTCCGCCACGCGGGCGAACTCGTTGGCCAGGCCGATGTTGACGTCGCGGTAGGTGGTGTCCGCGAGCTTGCTGAACTCGGCCGCCTCGGAGCTGGACATGGCCACCACCTCGGCGTCGAGCACCGAGGCGTAGAAGGCGGCCGCGCGGTCGGTGGACGCGGGCGTGGTGCCCCCGACGAGCTTGGGGTACGCGGCGAGGTTCGCCAGCACCGCGCCCGAGAACAGGCGCTCGGGCGAGAACGCCACGTGGAAGTCCTGCCCGGCGACGAGCCCGCTGGCGCGCTCGAGGCGAGGGGCGAAGCGCTTGCGGGTGTCGCCGATCGGCAGCGTGGTCTCGAAGATCACGGTCGAGCCGGCGTGCACGCCGGGCGCGATCGAATCGACGGCGGGGTCCATGTACCGGTAGTCCGGCTGGTGGTTCGCGTCGAGCATCACCGGGACGATCAGGACCACGACGTCCGCATCGCGGGCGGCCGCGGCCGCGTCGAGCGTGGCCCGGAGGCGGCCCGCCGCGTGCACCTGCGACACCAGCTCGGCCAGGCCCGGCTCCTCGCCCACGTGCGACCTGCCGGCGTTGATGGCGTCCACCACGGCCGGGTTCACATCCACCGCGATCACGTGCCAGCCGTGGGTGGCGAACTGCGCGGCGAGCGGCAGGCCCATCTTGCCGGCGCCCACCACGGCCACCGTGCCGGCAGTCCCGTCCTCGCCGGCCCACGGCGAGACGGCGCGCGCCGGCCCGTGGGTGCACGGCTGCGGCGGCACGGTGATGGAGCCGCCGAGCATGGAGGCGCCCACCGACGGGCGGCTGACGACGCGGCTCATGCGGGAGATCCCTCCGCGGCCAGGTCCACGGGTCGCACCGTGGACGCGGCCTCGAGCAGCGCGGTGGCGATGCGGACGGCCCAGGCGCCGTCCTCGCCGTCCACGTAGGGGCGCTCGCCCGTGCGCACGGCGTGGACGAACGCGTCCAGCTGCGCCTTGAGCGGCTCGTGCGTCTCCACCTCGATGTCCAGCACGTCCCCGGAGAACGTGGGCGCGTAGCCCGCGATCAGCTGGGGGTGCGCCAGGTCCGACTTGGTGAACGTCAGCCGCTGGGTGAGGTAGTCCAGCTCGAACATGCCCTCCTCGCCGATCACCGTCAGCTGGCGGCGCTTGGCCGGGGTGAGCCAGTTCACGTCCAGCATGCCGGTGGCGCCGGACGGGAAGTGGAGCAGCCCGAAGAGCAGATCCTCGTGCGTGGCGTGCTTGCGCTGCGCCAGCTCCGCGTACGCGCGGACCGGGCGCTCACGGGCGATCCAGCTGAGCATGTCCGCGTCGTGGGTCGCGAGGTCCACGGTCACGCCCACGTCGCGGATGCGGGCGGGGAACGGCCCCGCGCGGCGCGAGACGATGGCGTACACGTTGGTCAGCCAGCCGGCGCGCAGCAGCTCGCCCAGCTTGAGCACCGCGGGGTTGTAGCGCTCCACGTGGCCCACCTGGACCGCGACGCCCTGGGCCCTGCCGGCGGCGACGATCCGGAGCGCCTCCGCGTGGGTGGCCGCGAGCGGCTTCTCCACCAGGACCGGCAGCCCGCGCCCGATGGCGGCCAGCGCCAGGGGCACGTGCGCCGTGGTGGGCGCGGCGATCACGACGGCCTCGATGTCCGCCTCGCGGATCATCGCGAGCGGGTCCGCGTAGCCCGTGGCGCCGGTCTGGGCGGTGGCGGCCTCGAGGGCCGCCGAGTCTGGGTCCGCGACCGCGGCGAGGACGGTCTCCGGATGCGTGGCGACGACCCGCAGGTGGTTGCGGCCCATCATCCCCAGGCCGACGAGGCCAACCCGGAGCTTCGCGGCGCTCATCGGGCCACGGGGGTGGCGACCTCGCGGACGGACCGCACGATCGTCGCGAGGTCGTCCTGCGAGAGCTTGGGGTGCACCGGGATGGCCAGCACCTCGTCCGAGAGCCGGTTGGTGACCGGCAGGTCCAGGTCCGCGGCGCCGGGCACGTACGCCTGGAGGTACGCCTGCTTGTGGATGGGCACCGGGTAGTAGATCAGCGTGCCCACGCCGCGCTCGGTGAGGCCGTCGATCACCCGCTGGCGCTCGCCGGGGAAGCGCATCACGTACTGGTGCCAGACGTGGTCGCGCCCCTCGGGGACGGTGGGGGTCAGGTAGTCCTCGGACAGCTCGGCCGTCAGGAACGCCGCGTTGCGGCGGCGCTGCTCGGTGCGCTCGTCGAGTCGGGTCAGCTGGGCGAGGCCGAGGGCCGCCGCGAGGTCGCCGGGCTTGTAGTTGGTGCCCAGGCTCTCGTGGTAGTAGCGGACGCGCATGCCGTGGTTGCGGAACAGCCGGATGCGGTCGGCGACGTCGTCGTCGTCGGTGGTGGCGAAGCCGCCCTCACCCGTCATGAGGTTCTTGGTGGCGTAGAGGCTGAACATCGCGGGGCCGAACTGGCCGGCCTTGCGGCCGCGATAGGCCGCCCCGTGGGCCTGCGCTGCATCCTCGACGATGACCAGGCCGTGGCGCCGGGCGATGTCCTCGAGCGGCGCCATGTCGGCCATCAGGCCGTACAGGTGCACGGGCATGATCGCCCTGGTCCGGGGCGTGATCGCCGCCTCCACCTGGGCGGGGTCCATGTTGAAGTCGTCCTCGCGGATGTCCACGAAGACCGGGCGGGCGCCAGCGCGGAGGATCACCGAGACGGTCGCGTTGAACGAGAACGAGACCGTGATGACCTCGTCGCCCTCCCCGATTCCGAGGCCATGGAGGACCGCCTCCTGGGCAACGGTCCCGTTGGCCATCATGACCGCGTGCTTGACGCCGCAATAGCTGGCCCAGGCCTCCTCGAACGCCTTGGTCCGGGTGCCCATCGCGAGCATGCCGGAGCGCAGGACCTCGAGGACGGCCGCCTCCTCGGCGGGGCCGATGTCGGGCTTGGAGATGGGGATCACGGGCGGGCTCCCTCAGCCGGCGACGCAGGCATCGCCGGCAATGGTGTAGGTGGACGGGCAGCGCGGGCAGCGCGCCGCCCCTTCGAAATCGCCGCGGACCATGGCGCCCGCGGCATCGACGAGCCGCTGTCCGCAGCCGCACACCCAGCCGATGCGGCGGGCGGGGCTGCCGGCCACGAGCGCGTGGTCCGGCACGGTGCGCGTCACGACCGAGCCCGCGCCAACGGTGGCGAAGCGCCCGACGTTCACGCCGGCGACCACCACGGCCCCGGCGCCGACGGAGCAGCCGGTCCGCAGGACGATCGGCGAGACCTCCCAGTCGTCCGCGCGGGCGAGCTCGCCGTCCGCGGTGATGGCGCGGGGGTAGCGGTCGTTGGTCAGGATGGCGTTGGGGCCGATGAACACGCCGTCCTCCACGGTGACGCCGTGGTACACCAGCGCGAGGTTCTGCACCTTGACGCGGTCGCCCAGCGTGACGCCCTCGTCGATGAAGGCGTCGCGGCCGATGATGCACTCCGAGCCGATGGTGGCTCCGATCCGGATCTGCGCGTGATGCCACACGCTGCTCCGGGGCCCGACCGACACGTCCGCCTCCAGATCGGCGGTGGGGTGGATCCGGGCGGTCGGGTCGATCAAGGCGGGTCAGCTCCTGCGTGCCGGGCGTCGCTGGCCGGCGCTCAGCCTGCGCGCGGCGGGTCAGCGGGCGCGACCGGCCCGGCGGCGGTTGCTGCGACCCGGGGCAGTATACCGGCCCCCTCTCGCGGCCCCGCGGGAGCGGCCCGTCAGCGCGGTCGGCGCAGCGCCTTCGCGATCGAGGCCACCAGCCCGAACCCGAGGCCCAGCGCGAGCGCGCCGCGCCAGTCCAGCAGCGCGCGGACCTCGCCGTCCACCCTGGCCGCGAGCACCACGAGGGCAGCCGACGGCCGGGCGACCGTGACGTGCCACGCGACCAGCGAGCGCACCAGGCCCTGGTCGATGGTCGCCTCGCGAGCCAGGACGTTGGACGCGATCCCCTGGGTCACGCGCAGCTCCCCGACGGCGGCAGCCCCCACGCTGCCCCACTCGACACTCAGCGCGTCCGCCCGCGCGGCGCCGACACCGCCGAGGTGGACGAAGACGTCCCCGGCGTCGAGGCGGCCGATGCCGCCCATGCGGACCTCCACGCTGTCGGCGGTGACCTCGCTGACGCCGCCGCGCTCGAGGCGGAAGGTGCCGCCGTCACGTCGGCCGGGGTCCTGGGCGCGGGTGCTGGGCTCGGTCATGGGGGGCCTCGCAATCGTGGGTGCGCCCATAGCGTACGACGAGGCGGCGCGCGCCTCCAACTGCCGAGCGCCATGCGCCCGCGTGGCGCACCGCGGGCGCATGGCGCGGCACTGCGCGGGCGCCACCCTGAAACGGGCTATAGTCCGGGCCGGGCCGGGCCGGGCCGGGGAGCTAGCCAGAGGTGTCGCGTGATCACAGCCAGGCCGGCGTCAGAGGCGGTGTTCCGATGAGGCGCCTGCCCGCGCTGCTCGTCGTGATCCTCGCGCTCGTCGTCGGCGTCGGCGTCGGCGTGCTGGCCGGCAAGGTCGTGCTGG
>JAKAHL010000083.1 GCA_021815005.1 Chloroflexota bacterium | reverse complement strand
TCGAGCTGGACGAGCGCCGCCAGCAGCAGGTTGCCCACGGCGTGGCCCCCGAGGCCGGACTCGGCGGCCGCGAACGGACCCTCAACCGGCCTGGACGCCGCGTCGGACGCCGACGCCTTGCCGGGCTCCGCCGGGGCCGCCGTCGCGGGGCCGGTGCCGGGGAAGCGGTACTGGAGCAGGCGGCCCATCAGCGCCCCGTCGTCGGCGAGGGCCACCACGCAGTTGCGGATGTCGCCGACCGCGGGGATGCCGAGCTCCTCGCGGAGCACGCCCGACGACCCCCCGTCGTCGGCCACCGTGACCACGGCGGTCAGGTTCGAGGTGTACTCCTTGAGCCCCCGCAGGAGCGTCGCCAAACCGGTGCCGCCGCCGATCGCGACGATCCGCGGGCCCCGGGCCAGGAACCGCTTCTGGTAGATGACCTCCACCATCGGCTGCTCGCGGTCCCACAGGGCGAACGGGTCCACCAGCGCCCGCACGAGCCGGTAGGAGCCGAGCAGGAACAGCACGACGCCGGCCCCGCCGAGCAGAACTCCGCGCAGCTGGTAGGGCAGGAACTGGAAGGTGAGCAGGTCCACGGCCCGGCTGGCCGGGTCGCTGGGCTGGAGATCCGCGGTCAGCTGCCGGAGCAGATGCGCCAGGCCGAGGGCGAGCACGACGAGCCCGACGAAGGCCAGCAGCAGCCACCGCTTGACCCCGATCCCCACCGTGAGCCAGCGGCGCAGGTTCACCGCTCCAGCTCCCGGTGGAACACCGACACTGGCCCGAAATCCCGCTCCCTGAGCCACGTCGCGAGCTGCTCGGTCATGACGATCGAGCGGTGGAAGCCGCCGGTGCAGCCGATGGCGATCGTGAGGCGCGTCTTGCCCTCGTCCACGTACGCCGGCACGAGCAGGTCGAGGAGGTCGCGGAGGCGGGCGAGGAACGCCTCGGCGATGGGCTGGCCCATCACGTACTCCCGGACCGGGTCCGTCAGGCCGTTCTGGTGGCGGAGCTGCTCGATGTAGTGGGGGTTCTTCATGAACCGGACGTCGAGCACGAGGTCCGCCTCCAGCGGCACGCCGAACTTGAACCCGAAACTGATCAGCTGGATGGACAGCCGATCCGAGCTCTGGACGTCGCCGAGGCGCGCGAAGATCCGCTCCCGCAGCTCGCGCAGCGACAGGCGGCTCGTGTCGATGACCACGTCGGCCTGCATCCGGATGCCCTCGAGGAGCGCCCGCTCCAGCTCGATGCTGGCCGCGATCCCCCGCTCGTCGGCGAGGGGATGGCGGTGGCGGGTCTCCGAGAAGCGGCGGATGAGGACGTCGTCGCTGGCCTCCAGGAAGAAGATGACCGGCCGCATCCCCCGCCCCTCGAGCGCGCCGCGCATCGCCCCGAAGGCCAGCGGCACGTCGCCGGTCCGCGCGTCCAGCACGATCGCCGTGTGGGCGAAGCGCGTCGGGTTCAGAGCGATGAGGTCCGCGAGATCGCGCAGCAGCTCGCCGGGGAGGTTGTCCACGACGATGTAGCCCAGGTCCTCGAACAGCTTCGCGGCGGCCGTCTTGCCGCCGCCCGACAGGCCGGTCAGGACCACGACCTGTTGGCCAGGGGCCGGATCAGTCCCCGGGCTGGGCGTCGAGGCGCCGCCGGGCTCCTCGGGCGACTGCCGGCTGGAGGTCATGCCGCTGCCGCGCCCACGGGCCCGCCTACTTTCCCGTCCGCCTGATCACGAACACCGTGCCCTCGAACAGGACGTACATGGTGACGGCGAGCGCGATCGGGCTGACGAGGTCGCCGCCCGGCGTGATCACCGCGGCGAAGATCGTGATGCCCAGGATGATCTGCCGCCTGGCGCCGGAGAGCTTGGCCGAGGTGACGATCCCGACGCGCGACAGCGCGAACAGGATGATCGGGAACTCCATGATCAGGCCGAACACGAGGAACAGCGTGGTCACGAAGTCGAAGTAGGCCTCGGCCGTGATCAGGGGCTGGAGCGCGTCCGAGGAGAAGCCGATGAGGAACCCGGCCGCGTACGGGAGGATGAAGTACGCGATCCCGACGCCGATCACGAAGAAGAACAGGGCGGCCGGGATCCACGGCAGGGAGACCCGCCGCTCCTTCTCGGTGAGGCCGGGGGCGATGAACGCCCAGCCCTGGTACAGGATGACCGGCATGCCCAGGATGATCCCGACGACCAGGGCGAGCTTGACGTGGATCATGAACGCGTCGCCGAGGCCCGTGTAGTAGAGCGGCTTGCCGCCCGGGATGGGGGCCTTGAGGATCGCGATGATCTGGTCGCCGAGGATGAACCCGACGATCGACGCGACGAGCACGGCGAGGACCGCCTTGAACAGGCGGTTGCGCAGCTCGACGAGGTGCTCGACGAGCGTCATCTCCCCGGGCCCCGGGGCAGGCGGTGCCTCGGGCGCGCCGAGCGGGGTCGGCACGGCCGTCAGCACGGCCGGCAGGCCGGCATCAGCATCGGCCATATGGGGAGAGCGGTCCGGGCGTGGCGCGCCAGGCTACGCGCCGGCGTCCGGCGTCACGGCGGCCTCAGCCGGAATCGCCGCCACGGGCGCGGGCGGCGGAACCGCCATGGGCGCGGCCTGGACGGGCGCGGGCGGCGGCGGAACCGCCATGGGCGCGGCCTGGACGGGCGCGGCCTGGACGGGCGCAGGAGCCGGAGCGGCCGCGGGGGCAGGCGTGGTCACACCCACCAACGAGGTGGCCTCCTGCACGTCGCTGGCTGCCTTCCTGAACTCCTTGATGCTCTTGCCGAGCGCTGTGCCGACATCCGGAAGCTTGCCGGGCCCAACGACGATCAGGGCGATGACCAGGATCAGGATCAGGTGGGCGGGCGTCAGTCCAAGCGGCATGTGGCACCTCGACGGTGTGGGGCGGCGATCCGGACCGGGGTGTCCAGAGCGGGCTCAGGGTAGCACAGCAAGTGAAGCCGACCACTCGGCGGCAGCTGTCGCCAGGCGCGCCTCGAGGTCGAGCGGGGCGCCCGCTGGAACCGGTCCCAGCGCGGCGCGAGCGATCCCCCGCGACACGTTGACCAGAAGGCCGCCGCCTGGCGCCCCCCCAGCCGGTGCGGCCGTCGCCGGTCCCGCCGCCAGCACGGGTGCCGCCTCGCCGCCCTGCGCGCCGACTCCCGGCACCAGGAACGCCAGGCCGGGCGCGATCGCCCGGATCGCCCGCAGCTCCGCGGGCGCGGTGGCGCCGACCACCAGGCCTACGGTGCCGCCCGGCCCCCACCCGCCCGCTCGGCGGGCAACGCGCGCGTACAAGGGCTCGGCCGGGTAGCCCGCCGCCGCGTCCTCGGCCACCACGAGGCCCTGCAGCTCTCCTGCGCCCGTGTTGGAGGTCCGGCACAGCACGTACGCGAAACGGTCCTCCCTATCCATCAGCGGCCGCACGGCATCCTCGCCCAGATAGGGGTTCACCGTGATCGCGTCGGCTCCGAGGACGTCATAGAGGGCGGCCGCTTGGCGAGCGGCGGTGGAGCCGATGTCGCCCCGCTTTGCGTCCGCCACGAACTGGACCTCGGGCGGCACGAGCGCGCGGAGGCGCTCCAGCACGGCGATGCCGGCCGATCCGTAGGCTTCGAAGAAGGCGAGGTTGGGCTTCACGGCCGTCGCGTGCGGCAGCGCGGCCCGCAGGATGAGCCGGCAGAACGCCTCGACGCCGGCGATGTCCGGGGGGAACCCGTCGGGCAGGGCGGTCGGATCGGGGTCCAGACCGAGGCAGAGCGCCGAGCGCGTGACCGCCGTGCGGGCCGCGAGGCGCTGGAGGTACGGCGCCGTCACGAGGGCGACGGGCTTGCCGGGGATGATCCGGCCGGCGCTGCCGACGAGCCGCCGCCCGCGGGCGTGGCAACGGGCATCTGGTCCGCGGGGATGTACCAGCCGGGTCGCGAGACGCTGTCGAGGCCAGCGCTCTGCGTCAAGTCGGTCGTGGCGCCGGCCGTCCAGGCGCCCACAGCACCCTTGAGCGTCACCAGCCGCAGGTCCACCACCTGACCGTCGGCGTGCAGATAGGCGATCTGGTCGCCCGCCGGCGACCAGACGGGCGCCCAGCTGGCGCCGTCGTTGGTCAGCAGGGCGACCTCGGCCCCCGTGGCGGCATTGAGGATGGCGATGTCGGTGCCGTAGGCGGTTGTCTTGGTCGCCGCCAGGTACTGCCCGTCCGGCGACCACGACGGGTGCAGGTAGCCCGGGCCGCTGATCGGCTTGGCGGCGCCGGTGGCGGGCGTGTAGCCGTAGATCTGCGGCACGCCGGTGGCGCCGTCGCGGTTGTTGAACACGTAGGCGAGCACCTTGCCGTCCGGGCGCCACGCCGGGTCCTGGTGCCCGAGGGGGGCGACCTCGGCGAGGCCCGGGTCGGTCAGCCGGCCCGTCTTGAGATCGTACAGCTTGAGCACCACGTCCGCGCCCGCCGCCGCCGGGTTGGGCAGGTCCGTCGCGATCGCCAGCGTCCGGCCGTTGGGGGACAGCTCGGGCTCTCGGATCCAGGCCATCCACTGACCCTTGCCGGGCGGGCTGTAACTCCCGTCAAGCAGCTGCTTGGGGGTGCCGCCCGCGACAGGGACCTCCATGACGCTGGGCACGTCCATGGCGTAGTAGGCGCGGGCGCCCGTGCCGTCGTTCCAGAGTCCCCGGACATATCGCGTCCGGATGAACAGGACGTTCTGGCCATCGGGCGTGAAGGACGGCATGGAGTCGTTGCCGCCCGTCGTCAGCTGCGTGGCCTGCCCCTTGGACTGGGTCCAGAT
The DNA here is from genome assembly GCA_021815005.1 of Chloroflexota bacterium. GTDB lineage: Bacteria > Chloroflexota > Limnocylindria > Limnocylindrales > CSP1-4 > CAIXZV01. Next base: position 3,201 of record JAKAHL010000083.1, on the reverse strand, counting down.
GTTGCCGTCCTTCGCATACAGCAGGACACCCGGCACGCTGACGCCCGGCGCCGGCGTCGGCACGACGACCACGTTGGAGGGCGTGGGCGTCTTTGACACGGCACCTCCGCCCGAGCTGCCGCCCCGGCTTGCACTGCCCGCGGACAGGAAGGGCAGCCGGCCGCTGCCCATGGCCAGGGTGCCGAGCGCGATGACCAGCAGGCCCGCGGCCGACAGGGTGACGGCGACGGACACGCCGCCGAGCAGGCCGCTGCGGGCGGGGCGCGGATCGCGCGAGCCGCCCGCAGCGGGGCCCGAGTCGCGCGCGGGGCGGGTCATGGGATTCCTCCAGACGAGGGGAGCGCGAGGCGCTCCCCGACGGGACGGTCGCCGGCACGCCCGGCGACGTGCTCCAGCACGGCGGCGGTGCGCGGGTGCGAGCCCGACGGGGCCACATCCCGGACCTCGAGCTGGAGCGTCTCGAGACCACCGAAGGATCGACTGCTGAGACGGGCGACGACGTCCACGCGATCGCCCTCGGCCAGGCCGCTCGCCAGGTCGCCGCGCCCGAACGCGATCGCGTCGATCACGTCTCGGTCACGGCGCAGGACCAGCTGCGTGTGCCCGCCGTTGGCGGCCCGCACCCGCGCCACCGTCAGGCCCAGCACAGCGACGAGGGGGTCTGCGTTGCCAGGGCCGCAGGGCGCCAGGCGGGCCAGGTCACGGTACAGGCCGTAGTCCACGTAGGCGTGGGGCAGCGCCAGGTCGACCGCGAGTTCCGGGCGCGGGTCGTCAGGGCGCTCCGCCTCGGCGATGGCGAGGAAGCGGCGAGCGAACGCCTCCCAGCTCGCCAGCGGCACCTCGAAACCTGCGGCGGCGGCGTGGCCGCCATGCCGGACGAGCAGATCGTCGCAGGCATCGAGCGCGCGGGCCAGATGAACGCGGCCGTCACCCCGGCAGGAGGCGCGGACGAAGCCGCCCACCACCGTGCCGACCACGGCCGGCTTGCCGACCTCCTCGGCCAGCCGGCCCGCGACCAGGCCGATGATCCCCACCGGCCACGGGCCCCGCACGAGCAGCGCCGCGGCATCGCGCCCGCCAGCGACCGCGACCTCGGATCCGCCCGGGGCCACGCCGGGCGCTGCCTCCGCGCCGCCGGGCGTGGCCCGGCCGGCCGACCGCAGGCCGGGATCAGCAAGGCCAAGGCCCGCCCGCGCCTCGGCGACGGCCGTGCGCATCAGGTCCCGACGGGTGGCGTTCGCCTCCTCGAGCACGGCGGCGAGGGCCGCCGCCTCCTCGTCGGTCCGGGCGAGCAGGAGGTTGGCCGCGTCGAGGGCCTCGCCCACGCGGCTGACCGCGTTGAGACGGGGCGCCAGCGTGAAGCCCACCGTCTCCGGGCCGACGTCCGCCGGCCGCACGCCTGCTCCGGCCAGCAGCGCGGCGATCCCGGGGCGCGGATTCACCCGCATGCGCTCCAGGCCGAGCCGCACGATGGCCCGGTTCTCGCCAAGCAGCGGCACGACGTCCGCGACGGTCCCGATGGCGGCCAGGTCCGCCATGGCCAGCGCGTCCGCCTCCGCATCCTCCAGCTCGCCGAGCAGCAGGCGCGCGACCGAGAACGCGATGCCGCTCCCGGACAGCGACGCGTCCGGATAGGCCGAGTCCGCCCGGTGCGGGTTGACCAGCGCGACCACGGCCGGCGGGGCGTCCGGCAGGTGGTGGTGGTCCGTCACGATGACGTCCACGCGGCGCTCTCGGGCGGCCGCGACCTCCGCGACGCTCGTGGAGCCGGTGTCCACCGTCACGATCAGCGTGGCGCCCGCGGCGACGGCGGCCTCCACGCTGGACATCGACACGCCGTGGCCCTCGTCCAGGCGCGACGGCACGTAGGGCAGCACGTCCAGCCCGAGGCGGCGCAGGGCCAGGACCATCTGGGCGAGGCCCGTGAGGCCGTCCGCGTCGAAGTCCCCGAAGACCATCACCCGCTCCTGGCGAGTCCTGGCGCTGCGGACCCGGTCCACCAGCGCTGCCGCGTCAGGCAGGAGACGCGGGTCGCTGAGCGCGGCCTCGGCCGGACCCAGGAACGACGCGAGACGGGCCGGGTCAGCCACCCCGCGGCGCGCCAGCACGGCCGCCGCGAACGGGCCCAGGCCGCGGGCACTCGCGGCCTCGCGAAACTCGGGATCGAGCCGGATCGGGTCGGGGAACACCCACCGGTGGCGTGCTGCGATCATGACGCGGAGTCTGCCATGCCAGCCTTAGCCGGGTCTTTGGCCGCCCTCACCGGCCGTTCGCCCTGCCCGCTCGGCCCTTCCCCCGACGAGCCCCGGCCTCGACCGGGTCCGCGGTCACGTCGTGGCGCGGCGGCCAGGGCGGGCCGCGTTCTCGGCGGCGAGGCGCTGCTTCTCGTCGTGCAGGTGCCAGACCACGAGCAGCGGGCTCGCGTTGAAGATCGAGGAGTACGTGCCCGACACGATGCCGATCAGGAGCGCGAGCACGAAGGTCCCGATCGCCTCGCCCGCGAACAGGAGCAGCGCGAGCAGCGTGATCACGACGGTGAAGCTGGTGGTGATCGACCGCCCGAAGGTCTGCATGATCGAGTGGTTGACGATCCGCTCGAACGGCTCCCCGGCGTGGCGGGCGCGGTTCTCGCGGATCCGGTCGAAGACCACGATGGTGTCGTGCACCGAGAAGCCGATGACCGTCAGCATCGCGGTCACGAACAGGCTGTCGATCTGGACGTTGAAGAACGTCCCGAAGATCGCGAACAGGCCGACGACCACGATCACGTCGTGGAGCAGCGCGACGAGCGCCGTGACGCCCATCCGGAAGTCGCGGAACCGGTAGGTGATCCAGAGCAGGATGCCGATCGAGCCGGCGAGGATCAGCACCAGGGCCTGGGTGATCAGGTCACCGGACACGATGGCGCCGACCGCGGACAGCGAAGCCTGCTCGGAGATTGGGCCCAGCTTGGCCTCGAGCGCATTGCACAGGGCCGGCAGCTTGCTGCCGTTCGGCAGGGCGTCGCAGACCGGCACCTGGGCCGCCGGGGCTGCCGACGGCGAGGCGGCGGCGCCCGAGGCGCCCGCGGAGGCGGCTGCGCTAGAGGCGGCGGCCGCGGCCGTGCCGGACGGTGCCGGTGCGACGCTCGCGGAGGGTGCGGGAGACGGGGCGAGTGAACCGGCCGGAGACGAGGCCGGCGTGCCGGAGGCGGCAACCGAC
>JAKAHL010000082.1 GCA_021815005.1 Chloroflexota bacterium | reverse complement strand
GGCGGTTCCTCCGGTTGGTCGCCCTGCGGGGACGCGGGCGTGCTTGGGCGGACCCTAGTGTTGCGCATCCGGGGGAGGCGTGCCGCGAACGCCGCGCACGACCCTGGCTCGTGCCGCCGGCGCCCGCGCTCCCCGGGCCGCGGGGCGGTAAGCCTGGCCGGGCCGCCGGGCGCGGCGCTCCCTGGGCCGCGGGGCGGTTCGCCTCGGGCCGCCGGGCCGCCCGGTCAGTGGCCGGGCCCCGACGACGCGCGGACGCGACGCCCCTCAAGCGCCGCCTACGAGCCGGAGTCGTATTGCTCCCGGCCGAGGCACAACGCCGCACCGCCTACGATCCCTGGTCGGGCCAAGTCGCCGCCGACCGCGATGCGCCACCGCCTACGAAGCGTGATCGTGCTTGGCGGCGCGGCAGCCCGCCGGGCGTGCCGACGACGAGTCAAGTTCGTGCGCGGCGAGCACTCAGCGAGGGCCATGCTCGGCGCCGACGCGGGACGGCGCTCGGATGCACCTTCGGGCGGTGGACGGCCGGCCACTACGATCCAGGCTCGTGAGCGGCAGATACGCGAGCCCGGCTGCCGTCCCGGCCGGCGCGGCCAGCCATCGCCGGAGCGCCGGGCCCCGCAGCGGGTACGCCGCCCGCAGCACGGTGTCATGGCGCGCCACCGGGCGTCGGGGCGTGGTCCCGGCCGGCAGCACCAGCAGCCGCGCGACCCGGCGGGCCTCCCAGCCGAACCGCTCGCGCGCCGCGGACGGGGAAAGCCGGACTCTCACGTCGTGGCGCCGCAGCGTCTCCTCGACCGACGTCGGCTCGGCCTTGACCTCCACGATGAGCAGCGTCCGCGACGCGGCGTGCCAGGCAGCCACGTCGATCGACCCTCGCTCGCCGTACACCGCGAACGAGACCTCGGGTCGAACGTCCCAGCCGAGCGCCTCGAGCCGCCGGACCACCGCCGCCACGACGGCTGCGTGGCCCTCGTCGAGCAGCCGGTCAAGCTCGCCGCCACGGAACCACACCTCCATGCGCAGCTCCGCGCCCAGGATTCCGGCGATCCCCCGCAGCGCTCGAACCGACACGTCCTCGACATGGCCGCACTCGAGGAGCGACACGACGTCCTGGCTCAGGCCTGCCGCGGCGCAGGCCGAGGCGGTGGCGCAGCACGCGGAACTTTCGACCGAGTTCGATATCCTGCATCGCCGCACCATGTCAGGCTGGGCTCAACGCCGCCTTACGCTGGCCCGCACAACGCCCGCGCGACGCCCGGGCCGCGATGCCCGCGCGATACCCGCGCGACGCCCGGGCCACGAGACGGCCCACGCGCGGACTATCCCGCCGCGTACCGTTCGAACGCCCGCGCGAGCAGCGCCTCCACGTCCGAGGCGAGGTCATCCGGGAGCGACGTGAACGCGAACGTGGAGGCGCCCGTCTTGCGCGCGCACAGCTCTGGCGAGCAGCCGTCGAGCAGGTCTGGCCAGGTGCGCACGGGCAGCAGGAAGAGCGAAACGCGCCCTGCGGCGGGCTTGACGAACGCGAACCAGTCGTGCGCCTTGGCGCCCGGCCGCCGGAGCGTCGGCAGGCCGTAGATCGTCGCCCCCTCCAGGCGCCCGGCATACGGCTCGAGCATGGCGCGCAGCCGGGCCTCGACCGCCGCCAGCGCGGCCGACGCCATCAGTACGCCGCCAGCCTGCGGATGGCGTCCGCGATCTTGCCCGGGCTGAGCATGAACCAGTCCTCGAGCGCGAGGTTGTACGGCATCGCGGGCGTGTCCGGCCCGGCGATCCGCGACACCGGCCCGTCGAGATAGTCGAAGGCCTCCTCGGCGACGATCGCGGCGATCTCGGCCCCGTACCCGCCGAACTTGTTGTCCTCGTACGCCACGAGGCACTTGCCGGTCTTGCGCACCGACCCGAGGAGCGTCTCGCGGTCCAGCGGCCGAAGCGTCCGCAGATCCACCACCTCGCAGTCGATCCCCTCGTCGGCAACCCGCTCGGCGGCCTCGAGCGCGTAGTGGACCATCAGCCCGTAGGCCACCACGGTGAGGCGACGGCCGGCCCTCCGGACCACGGCCTGCCCGAGCGGCACCGTGTACTCGCCCTCCGGCACCTCGCCGCGAACGGAGCGGTAGAGCTTCTTGTGCTCGAGGAACAGCACCGGGTCCTCGTCGCGGATCGCGGCGCGCAACAGGCCCTTGGCGTCGTGGGGCGTGGACGGGACCACCGTCTTGATGCCCGGCACGTGCGTGAAGAACGCCTCCACCGACTGCGAGTGGTAGAGCGCGCCGTGGACGCCCCCGCCGTACGGCGCGCGGATCACCATGGGCACCGCGACGCCGCCCGCCGTGCGGTACCGCATCCGGGCCGCCTCGGACACGATCTGGTTGAACGCCGGGAAGATGAAGTCCGCGAACTGGATCTCGGCGATCGGCCGCAGCCCGTTCAGCGCGGCGCCGACGGACGTCCCGACGATCTGCGACTCGGTGAGCGGCGTGTCGATGACCCGCTCGTCGCCGAACTCGGCCCACAGCCCGTCGGTGGCGAGGAACACGCCGCCCTTGCGGCCCACGTCCTCGCCCAGGACCACGACCGACGGGTCGCGGCGCATCTCGTCGGCCATGCCCTCGCGGATCGCCTCGATGAACGTGCGGACGGCCATCAGACCGCCTCCTGCGGACGCGACGGATGCCATGGCGGCGGCGCCTCGCCCGCCAGCGGATCGGCGAACACGTGGTCCGTCCCGGTGGCCGGGTCGGGGTCGGGCTCCGACTCGGCGAAGGCGGTCGCGTCGTCCACGGCCACCGCGATCTCGCCCCCCAGCTCGAGCTCGGTGATCTCGTCGAGCACGCCCGCCTCGCGCAGCTGCGCGCGGAAGATCGGCAGCGGGTCGTGCGTGCGGCCTTCCGCCAGCTCCGACGCGGAGCGGTACTTGGTCTGCTGGTCGTCCGACGAGTGCCCGGTCAGCCGCGTCACCTTGGCCTCGATAAGGCTTGGCCCGTCGCCGCGCCGGGCCCGCGCCACCGCCTCCCGAGCGGCGGCGTAGCACGCGAGCACGTCCGTCCCGTCCACCACGACGCCCGGGATCCCGTAGCCCGCGGCGCGCTGGGCCACGTCGCGGACGGACAGCTCCCGCTCGGCCGGGACGCTGATCGCGTACCCGTTGTTCTCCACCACGAACACGAACGGCAGCCGGTGGATCGCGGCGAAGTTGAGCGCCTCGTGGACGTCGCCCTGGTTGCTGCTCCCCTCCCCCATGATCGCCATCGCCACCTGGTCGAGGCCGCGAATCCGGGACGCCAGCGCGATCCCGGTCGCGTGGAGGATCTGCGTCGCGACCGGCGACGACACCGACACCACGTGGTGGCCCGGGTGCCCGTAGTGGCCGGGCATCTGCCGACCGCCGGACCCCGGGTCCGACGCGCGAGCGAACTGCGCCAGCATCAGGTCCCGCGGCGTCATCCCGACCACCAGGCAGGTGGCGATCGAGCGGTAGAACGGCGCCACCCAGTCGTGGTCGCGGCGGAGCGGCCACGCGATGCCCACCTGGGCGCCCTCGTGGCCCTGCCCGCTGATCACGAACGGCGCCCGCCCGGACCGGTTGAGCACCCACATCCGCTCGTCGAGCGCGCGGGCGAGCGCCATCGTCCGGTACATGGCGAGCAGGTCGGCGTCGGCGAGACCGTGCGCCGCGGCGAGCCTCCCCGCGGGACCGCCGCCGCCCGCCGCGGAGCCTCCTCCCCGGGAACCGCCGCCGCCCGCCGCGGAGCCGCCGTCACGCCCGGTCACCGTCATCGCGCCTCCGGGGGTGGGCTGTCGCTGCGGGGCAGCCCGTGCAGCCGCCTGGCTAGAAGTTGATCGACCGCCCGTCCACGGCCATCGCCGCCTCGCCCAAGATCTCCGACAGCGTCGGGTGGGCATGGGTCGCGCTGCCGATCTCCCACGGCGCCGCCTCGAGGTACAGGGCCACCGAGGCCTCGCCGATCAGGTCCGTTGCGTGGGGACCGATGAGGTGCACGCCGAGCGTCTGGTCGGTCTCGGCGTGGCCGATGACCTTAGCGAAGCCCTCGTACTCGCCGCCGATGATGGCCTTGCCCACGGCCTGGAACGGGACCTTGCCGATCTTGACCGGGATGCCCTGGGCCTCGCACTGCTGCTCGGTCAGGCCCACCGACGCGATCTCGGGCCGGCAGTAGGTGGCACGGGGCTGGCGCACGTAGTCCATCGGGTGGACGTCGGCCTCGCCCGCGATCACGTGGGCGGCGATGATCCCCTCGTGCGCCGCCGTGTGCGCGAGCTGGAGCCCGCCGACGATGTCGCCGATGGCGTAGAGGTGCGGCTCGCGGGTGCGCATGAGGCCGTCCACCCTGACGATGCCGCGGTCCACCTCGGCCGCCGTCGTCTCGAGGCCCACGTCCTCCACGTTGGTCGCCCGGCCCGCAGCCACCAGGAGCATCTCCGCGCCGAGCTCCTCGGCCTGCCCGCCGTCCGGGCCGACCGTGATCCGGACGCCGTCGGCGGAGGCCACCACCGAGGCCGCATCGAAGCGCGCGCTCGTCATGACCCTGATCCCGCGGCGCGTGAACGTGCGCTCGAGCTCGCGGGACACGTCGCGGTCCTCGAGCGGGACCACGGTGGGCAGGTACTCCAGCAGCGTGACCGTGGCGCCCATGTCGTGGTAGAAGGACGCGAACTCGACGCCCACGGCGCCCGCGCCGATGACGATGACGCTGCCGGGGAGCGAGCCGCGCTTGAGCACGTCGTCGCTGGTCACGATCCGCTCGCCGTCGGGGGTGATGCCGGGCAGCGACTTGGCGCGCGAGCCCGTGGCCAGGATGACGTCGGTCGCCTCGAGCACGACCTCGGTGCCGTCGGGACCGGTCACCCGCACCTTGTGGGCGCCGTCCAGCCGCCCGCGACCCTCCACCCAGGCCACGTTGTACTTCTTGACGAGCGAGGTCAGGCCCTTCCACATGCGGTTGACCACCATGTCGCGCCGCTGGGCAACCTTGGCGTAGTCCACGGCCAGCGAGCCGCAGCCGCCGATGCCGAAGTCCGCCGCGTGACGCATGCGCTCGGCGACGGCCGCCGACTCGAGCAGCGCCTTGGTGGGGATGCAGCCGCGGTGGAGGCAGGTGCCGCCGATCTTGCCCTGGTCCACGAGCGCGACCTTGAGGCCGAGCTGCGAGGCGCGGAAGGCGGCCGCGTAGCCGCCGGTGCCGGCGCCGAGGACGACGAGGTCGAACGAGTTGGACGAGCCGACGGCCATGGTGTGAGGAGTCTCCGCAGTGCTGTGGGACGGCCGGGCGACGGGCGCGCCACGAATCGACGACCGCGCGATGCTACACCGTCGCGCGGCTCGGCCCCATCCCCGCCGGGGCCGGCGGCCCCGGCGCGCACGCGGGGTCGCTGGCGGCTCGCCGCGCGTCGCCACCGGCTTGGAGCGCGGCCGTTAAACGCGAAGCCGGGCCGCGGAACCGCGGCCCGGCCGTGCGCTGGGGGCTCAGCCGCCCCGCTGGGCGCGGAAACAGTCGGAGCAGTAGACCGGCTTGCCGTTCGTGGGCCGGAACGGAACGCGCGCCTCGCGGCCGCAGCTGCTGCAGGTGGCCGTGAACATCTCCCGGGGCCCGCTGCTGCGGTTGCCGAAACCGCCGCCGCCACCGTAGCCGCCGGCGGAGTAGCCGCCGGCGGAACCATACCCGGAGTCGTAGCCGCCACCCGAGTAGGAACCGCCGCCGTAGCTGCTGTCACCGCCGGAGCGGGCCTGCTTGCGGCTGGCGCGGCATGACGGGCAGCGCCGGGGCTCCGAGAAACCCTTCTCGGCGTAGAAGGCCTGCTCGCGCTCGGTGAAGGCGAACTCCATGTTGCAGTCCGAGCAGGTCAGGGTCTTGTCGGCCACGTGCCGATCTCCTCCAGTTGTCGCCGCTTCTAGACCGGGCCCTCGAGGCAGTACCGGAGGAGACCAAGCTGTCGTGCGTGCGAACGGGTGTGAGCTGCGCGCGGCGGTCCGCGCGGACGCACTCTACAGGCAAAGCGCGAGCGTGGCGATACCCAATTTTCGGCGGTCGCGGAGCCGCTCGAAAGGTGTCTTGCGGCACGCACCGCAGCGGCGCCTAGGCGGGGACGGCGAACTCGCGGCGAGCGCCCTGGAGGTACCCGGCCACCTCGGCCGCCTGCCGGGCCGGGTCCCAGCCCAGGATGTCCCCGACGATGGCCGCGACGCGCGGCGCAGCCCCCTCGGCGCGGTCGCGGAGCGTCATCGCCAGCCGCATCCGACGGGCGAGCACGTCGTCCAGCGCCAGCGCGAGCTCCCGCTCGACGGCCCAGGCCACCTCCGCCTCGAGGATCGGCTGCTCGGGGACGAGCCGGCGGACCAGATCGCGCTCGCGGCCCAGGGCGAGCACCTCGCGCGCCTCCACGCCGTGGCGGTCCACCAGGGATCGCGCGGCCTCCGGGTCGAGGCCCGGCTCCCTGCCCAGCCATGCCACGAGCGCGTCGAGCTCAGCCCGCGGGGCGGCGCCCACGATGGGCAGCTCCGCGGTTCCCGACGGCCGGTCACCGGCATCGGGGCCGAGCACCGCGTCGATCGCGTCGCGCGCCATGAGCCGGTAGGTCGTGTACTTGCCGCCGCTCACCCGCACCAGGCCGCGGTCCTCCACCGCAACCCGGTGCTCGCGCGAGACCGGGACCGTGGACGTGGTGCCCGACGGCGCGATCAGCGGCCGGAGCCCCGCGTAGGTCCCCACGATATCGTCGCGACCGAGCCCCACGTCGAAGGCACCGTTGACCGCAGCCAGGATCCGGTCGACCTCCGCGCCGCTCGCCGACGGCCGCTCCACCGGCCCGCTGAACGGCTCGTCCGTCGTGCCGATCACCCAGTGGCGCGGCCACGGGACCATGAACGCCGTCTTGCCCGGCACTCGGATCGTGACGCCCACCGGCACGGGGATCCGGTCGCGGGGCACGACGATGTGGCTGCCCCGCGAGGGCAGCACGTTGAACGCCGCCCTCCCCGAGCCCAGGGGGCGATCCGGCCGGGAGCCCCAGACGCCGGTCGCGTCGAGCACCGTGGCCGCCCGGACGTCGAGCTCGACGCCCGCGAGCACGTCGCGGACGGAGACGCCCGCCACCCGGTCTCCGTCGCGGAGCGCCCGGACCGCCCGGACGCGGGTCGCCGCGAGCCCGCCCTCGCGCAGGGCCGTGCGCAGCACCGCGAGCGCGAAGCGGGCGTCGTCCTCCATTGCGTCCGCGTAGAGCATCGCGCCCCGGAGCCCATCCCGGCGCAGGTCGGGCGCGAGCTCGAGGGCGGCAGCCGCCGAGAGGTGCCGATGGCCGCCGCCGTGCCGGCCGGAGCCGAGCGCGTCGTAGAGCGCCAGGCCGGAGGCGAAGAAGGCGCGGGTGACGACGGGACGCCCGTACAGCGGGAACAGGAATCGCTCGAGCCGGACGAGGTGCGGGGCGAGGTCCTGCAGCCGCGCTCGCTCGCCGAGCGCCTCCCGGACCAGGCCCACGCGGGCCTGCTCGAGGTAGCGGAGGCCGCCGTGGATGAGGCGGCTCGACCGCGACGACGTGCCGACAGCGATGTCGTCCTGCTCGATGAGGGCCGCCCGGAGCCCCCGATTCGCGGCGTCGAGCAGGGCCCCGCAGCCGACGATGCCGCCGCCCACGATCAGGACGTCCCAGGTCTCGCGGGCCAGCCGCTCGAGATCGGCGCCCCGGCGAGCGAGCGGCGGACGGGACGCGGCGCGCGGCAGGTCGGCCATGCCGCGGGCCTCAGGCGGGGGTCGCGCAGGGGGCGCGGTCAGCCACGGTCGGCCTCCGCGGGGATGCCGATCGGCGCCACCAGCACGCGCTCGGCGAGCGCCCGGCCGAGCTTCGTGCGAAGCCCCAGCTTGGGGCGGTGGAAGGTGACGGTCAGGTCGGCGCGGACGACCGGCTGCGACGGGTCCCCCGAGGTCAGGTCCACGGCTGTGGGCGTGT
>JAKAHL010000081.1 GCA_021815005.1 Chloroflexota bacterium | reverse complement strand
GCGGGCGCTCCCCGCTCGGGCGCGGCCCCGGCATCGGGTGGGGCCGGAGCATCCGGCTGCCGGGGACCTCCCCGTGGACCGGCGGCCGGCGCCCGGCGCCTCGGTTCGCCGCCCACGGGCCACCGGCACTGCGGCCCGCGGCCTGGGGCAGCGTCGCGGGCGCGAGCTCCACCGTGTCCTCGGCGCCGCGCGCCTCCCGGTCCGCCTGGGCCACGGCAGCCAGCGCGATCTCCACGAGGTCGAACTCGTCCGCGAGCGGCTCCACGACCGCGCGATACCGGTCGTGGCCGCCGGCGAGCAGCGCGTCGCGCAGCGCGCCGCGCAGCAGGCCCATCCGCTTCTCGCGCAGGTCCGCGATGGTGGGCAGGCCCGCGATCTCCAGCGGGCGGCCGATGGCGCGCTCGATGTCGCGCAGCAGCCGGTGCTCGCGCGGCTCGACCAGGGTGATCGCCACGCCCTCCCGCCCCGCCCGGCCCGTCCGCCCGGTGCGGTGGACGTAGGTGTCGGGCGAGGACGGCACGTCGTAGTTGACGACGTGGGTGACGTGCTCGATGTCCAGCCCGCGGGCGGCGACGTCGGTCGCCACCAGCACGTCCAGCGCGCCGTCTCGGAAGCGGCCCATGATCCGGTCGCGCTGCTCCTGGGCCAGGCCGCCGTGCAGGGCCGCCGCGTCACGGCCGCGGCCGGCGAGCGCCTCCGCCAGGTCGTCCACCTCGCCGCGGGTGCGCGCGAACACGAGGGTCGCCGCTCCGTCCTCGAGGTCCAGGATGCGGCCCAGGGCCGCGAGCTTGTCCGCGCGGCGGACGATGTACGCCACGTGCCGGACCCTGGCCGGCTCTCCGGCCGGCGCCTCCTCGCGCGCGACGCGGACCCGCTGCGGGGCGTGCAGGTGCCGCTCCGCCAGCGCGGCGATCGGCCCCGCGATCGTGGCCGAGAACAGCGCCGTCTGCCGCTCGCGGGGGAGGGCTCCGAGGATCCGGTCGAGGTCCTCGGCGAAGCCCATGTCGAGCATCTCGTCCGCCTCGTCGAGGATCACCGTCGCCACCTCGTCGAGGCGGAGCGTGCCGCGCTCGAGGTGGTCCACGGCACGGCCGGGCGTCGCCACCACCACGTCCACCCCGCGGGCCAGGCGCGCGAGCTGGGCGGCGATCGGCTGGCCGCCGTAGACCGGCACCACGCGCACGCCCAGATCACGGCCGTAGCGGTGGATGGCCTCGGCAACCTGCATCGCGAGCTCTCGGGTGGGCGCAAGGACCAGGGCGGCGGGGCGGCTGCCGCCCCCGGCGCGGGGCGCTCCCCGTCCGTCGACCCGGTCCCCAGCCGCCCGTGCGGCATCGAGCCTGCCGGCCAGCGCCTGGAGGATCGGCAGCGCGAACGCGGCCGTCTTGCCGGTGCCCGTAGGCGCCTCCGCGAGCAGGTCGCGGCCGGCCAGCAGGGGCGGGATCGCCGCCTCCTGCACGGGCGTCGGCTCCTCGTACCCGAGGGCGGCGAGCGCGGCGAGCAGGCGGGGGTCGAGGCCCAGCGCGGTGAAGCCGACGGGGCTGGCGGCCGGCAGATCGGCTGGCGTGGGGATGGGGGGCGTGACGGGCGGTTCGGACACGCTCAGAGGGTATCCCCGATGGGGATTGGGCCCCGCGCGCCGATCGGGCTGGCACGCCAGAATCGGCCGTTGCCGGGGCGATCACGGTCGCGGAGCGGACGCACCGTGCGCGAGCCTACGTCCCGAGAACCGTCTCGCCGCCCATCAGGTAGCGGTCCACGCCCTCGGCCGCCATCCGCCCCTCGCGGATCGCCCACACCACCAGCGACTGGCCGCGCACGCAGTCGCCGGCAGCGAACACGCCGGGGACGGTGGTCATGCGGTCCGGGCCGGTCCGCAAGTTGCCCCGCGCGTCGAGCTCGCACCCGAACGCCCGTGGCAGTGCCGGCTCGGGCCCGACGAAGCCCATCGCGAGCAGGACCAGATCGGCCTCGATCGTCTGGGCCGTCCCGGGCACCTCGCGCAGCTCGGGCCGCCCCTCGGCACCGACGCCCCACGCCACGTCCACGATCTCGATGCCGGTCACGTGCTCGTCGCGGCCGAGGAACCGGCGGGCGGTGGTCTGGTACCGGCGCGGGTCCACGCCCCACAGCGCGGCCGCCTCCTCCTGCCCGTAGTCGAGCTTGTACGTCTTGGGCCACTCGGGCCACGGGTTGCCGGGCTGGCGGGTGTCGGGCGGGCGCGAGAGGATCTCCAACTGGCGGACGGACGCGGCGCCCTGGCGGATGGCGGTGCCCACGCAGTCGGTGCCGGTGTCGCCGCCGCCGATGACCACGACGTGCCTGCCGCGCGCGTCGATCGGCGCCTCCGCCTCGGTGCCGCCGTCGAGCAGCCGGCGCGTGTTGCCGCGCAGGTAGCTCATCGCGAAGTGGATGCCGCCCAGCTCGCGGCCCGGGATCGGCAGGTCGCGGGCCACCGTCGCACCGGTCGCGATCACCACCGCGTCGTGGTCGGCGAGGAGCCGGTCCGCGCCGACGTCGGCGCCCACGGTCACGTCCGTCACGAACCGCACGCCCTCGGCCTCCATGAGCTCGACCCGCCGGCGGACGACGCCCTTGTCGAGCTTCATGTTCGGGATGCCGTACATCAGCAGCCCGCCCACGCGGCCGGACCGCTCGAACACCGTGACCGCGTGCCCGGCCCGATTGAGCTGGTCCGCCGCCGCCAGGCCGGCCGGCCCGCTGCCGATCACCGCCACGGTGCGACCGGTCCGCGCCAGCGGCGGGCTGGGCGTGATCCAGCCGGCCGCCCACGCCCGGTCCGCGATCTCGGCCTCGATCGTCTTGATCGCCACTGGCTCGCCGTTGATGCCAACCGTGCACGAGCCCTCGCACGGGGCGGGACAGACGCGGCCCGTGAACTCGGGGAAGTTGTTGGTGAAGTGGAGGCGGATGCTGGCCTCCCGCCACTGGCCCCGGTAGACCATGTCGTTCCACTCGGGGATCAGGTTGTTGAGCGGGCAGCCCGATGCCATGCCGCTGATGAGCGCGCCGGTGTGGCAGAACGGAATCCCGCAGTCCATGCAGCGCGCGCCCTGGTCGCCCAACTGCGCCTCGGTCAGGCGCGGGTGGTCCTCGGCCCAGTCGCGGATCCGCTCGAGCGGCGGCCGCGACGGCATGGCCCGGCGGGCGAATTCGGTGAATCCGGTGGGCTTGCCCATCAGGCGCCTCCCACCCGCGCGAGGTCTGCGGCGTTCTCGGTGAAGGCCGCCATCTCGGCCTCCTCGGGCGGCAGGCCGGCCGCGACCATGCGAGCCTGGGCGTCGAGCACCCGGCGATAGTCGTTCGGGATCACGCGCACGAAGCGGGCAGCCGCCGCATCCCAGTCGGCCAGCAGCTCCGCCGCGCGCTCGGAGCCCGTCAGTGCCCGGTGCCGCTCCACCAGGGCGCGGACCTCCTCGGCCTCGTCCTCCGGCACCGGCTCGAGCGAGACCATCTCGGCATTCACGCGGCCGCGGAAGCCGCCGTCACCGTCGTGCACCCACGCGATCCCACCGCTCATGCCGGCGGCGAAGTTGCGCCCGGTGCGGCCCAGGACCACGACGCGGCCGCCGGTCATGTACTCGCAGCCGTGGTCGCCCACGCCCTCGACCACCGCGGTGGCGCCCGAGTTGCGGACGGCGAACCGCTCGCCCGCCGTGCCCCGGATGAACGCCTCGCCCGACGTGGCGCCGTACAGGACCACGTTGCCGACGATCACGTTATCGTGCGCGGTGAACGGCGCGTCCGGATGCGGCAGCACCACGATCTGCCCGCCCGAGATGCCCTTTCCCAGGTAGTCGTTGGCGTCGCCCACCAGCTCGAGCGTCACGCCGCGCGGGATGAAGGAGCCGAAGCTCTGCCCCGCCGATCCCGTGAAGCGCAGGGCGATGGTCCCGTCCGGCAGTCCGTCGCGACCCCAGCGGCGCGTCACCTCGGAGCCGAGCATGGTCCCGACCACGCGGTTGGTGTTGCGAATGGGCAGCTCGGCCCGGACCGGCAGGCCCTCGGTGAGCGCGGGCGCCGCGAGCGGGACGAGCGTCGTGGCGTCGAGCGAGGACTCCACCCGGTGCTCCTGGGCCATCTCGCGCCGGCGCCCGTAGCCGTCGGGCACCCGCGGCTGGGCGAGGATCCGGGCGAAGTCCAGCGTGCGCGCCTTGGGGTGGTCGAGCGCCGGGCGCATCTCGAGCCGGTCGGAGCGCCCCACCATCTCGTCAATGGTCCGGAAGCCGAGGCGCGCCATGTGCTCGCGCACCTCGCGCGCGATGAACGTCATGAAGTTGACGACATGCTGCGGGTCGCCCGCGAACCGCTCCCGCAGGGCCGGGTCCTGCGTCGCCACGCCCACCGGGCAGGTGTTCAGGTGGCAGGCGCGCATCATCACGCAGCCCAGCGACACGAGCGGCGCGGTGGCGAACCCGAACTCCTCGGCGCCCAGCAGCGCGCCGATCACCACGTCCCGGCCGGTCTTGAGCTGCCCGTCCACCTCGACCGTGATGCGGCTGCGCAGGTCGTTCGCGAGCAGCACCTGGTGCGCCTCGGCGAGGCCCAGCTCCCACGGGATGCCCGCGTGCTTGATCGAGGTGAGCGGCGAGGCGCCCGTGCCCCCGTCGTGGCCGGAGATCAGCACGACGTCCGCGTGCGCCTTCGCGACGCCCGCCGCCACGGTCCCCACGCCCACCTCCGCCACCAGCTTGACGCTGATCCGCGCGTGGTGGTTCGCGTTCTTGAGGTCGTGGATGAGCTCGGCGAGGTCCTCGATGGAGTAGATGTCGTGGTGCGGGGGCGGGCTGATCAGCCCCACGCCGGGCGTTGAGTGGCGCGTCCTGGCGATCCACGGGTAGACCTTGGAGCCCGGCAGCTGGCCGCCCTCGCCGGGCTTGGCGCCCTGCGCCATCTTGATCTGGAGCTCGCGCGCATTGACCAGGTACTCGGACGTGACGCCGAAGCGGCCCGAGGCCACCTGCTTGATCGCGCTGTTCTTGGAGTCGCCATTCTCCATCGGCTGGTAGCGCGCCGGATCCTCGCCGCCCTCGCCGGTGTTGCTCTTGCCGCCCAGGCGGTTCATCGCGATCGCCAGCGCCTCGTGCGCCTCCTGCGAGATCGAGCCGTAGGACATGGCGCCGGTCTTGAACCGCCGCACGATGGCCTCGACCGGCTCCACCTCGTCGATGGGCACGGGCTTGAGGGCCGGCTTGAGCTCCAGCAGCCCGCGCAGCGTCGCCAGGCGGCCCGACTGGTCGTCCACGAGGCTCGTGTAGTCCTTGAACGCGCCATAGTCGCCGGTGCGGACCGCGCGCTGGAGCGTCTGGATCGTCAGCGGGTTGAACAGGTGGTGCTCGCCGTCGGCGCGCCACTTGTACTTGCCGCCCGTGCCGAGCTGGCGATGGACCATGGGGCGCTGCGGCGGGTAGGCGCGGTCCTGCCGCTGGGCCACCTCCCGGGCGACCATCTCGATGCCGATCCCGCCGATGCGGCTCGGGGTCCAGGTGAAGTACTCGTCCACGAAGTCACGCCCCAGGCCGAGGGCCTCGAACACCTGCGCGCCGTGATAGCTGTGGACCGTCGAGATCCCCATCCGGCTGATCGCCTTGATGACGCCCTTCACAACCGCCTTGCGGTAGCGCTTCTCGGCGTCGGCCGTGGGCCCGGGGATCATGCCCAGCCGCACCTGGTCATCGATGGTCTCGAACGCGAGATACGGGTTGATCGCCGACGCGCCGTAGCCGATCAGCAGGCAGAAGTGGTGTGCCTCGCGCGGCTCGCCCGATTCGAGGATCAGGCCGGCGCGCCCGCGGGTGCCGGCGCGGACGAGGTGGTGGTGGACCGATGACACGGCGAGGAGCGCGGGGATGGGCGCGTCGGTCTCGTTGTGGCCGCGGTCCGAGAGGATGATCTGGTTGTAGCCCTCGCTGATCGCCTCCGACGCCTGGCGGCGGAGGTCCTCGATCGCACGGCGGAGGCCCGCCCCGTTGTCGCCCACCCGGAACAGGATCGGCAGGGTGATCGTGCGGAAGCCGTGCGAGGCCGGGCCGCCGTCGAGCGCGCGCAGCTGCTCGAGCTCTCGGTTGGCGAGCACCGGGGCCGGGAGCGAGACGAGGTGGGCGGCGTCGGGACCGGGCTCGAGCAGGTTGTCCTCGGGCCCGACGGCGCGGTCGGTGGCCATGATGATGTCCTCGCGGATCGCGTCCACGGGGGGGTTCGTGACCTGCGCGAAGAGCTGCTTGAAGTAGTCGTAGAGCAGCTGCGGACGGTCCGAGAGGACGGCCAGCGGGGCGTCGTTGCCCATCGAGCCCACCGGATCGGCGGCCGTGGTGGCCATCGGGTCGATGATGAGCTTGACGTCCTCGGCGCTGTAGCCGAACACCTCCTGGCGCCGCAGGACGGTCTCGTGGTCGGGACCGATCACGTTGGCGGGCTCGGGGAGGTCCTCGAGCGGAACCATCGCGTCGGCGACCCACTGCTTGTACGGGCGCGCCGCGGCGAGCTCGTCCTTCAGCTCGTCATCGGTGACGATGCGGCCCTGCGCCGTGTCCACGAGGAACATGCGGCCCGGCTGCAGCCGACCCTTCGCCACCACGTCGGCCGGCGGGATGTCCAGAACCCCCGCCTCGGACGCCATCACCACGCGGCCGTCGCGGGTGACGTAGTAGCGACCGGGTCGGAGGCCGTTCCGGTCGAGCGTGGCCCCGATGCGAACGCCGTCCGTGAAGGCGAGGCTCGCCGGGCCGTCCCAGGGCTCCATGAGACAGGAGTGGTACCGGTAGAACGCCTTGCGCGCCGGCGCCATCGACTCGTCGCGGCTCCAGGGCTCCGGCACCATCATCGCCATCACGTGCGCCAGCGACCGGCCGCCCAGGTGGAGGAGCTCGAGCACGTTGTCGAAGATGGCCGTGTCGCTGCCGTCCACGTCCACCGCGGGCAGCACCTTGCGCAGGTCCTCGCCGAACACGCGCGAGCGCATCGCCGACTGGCGGGCGAACATCCAGTTCACGTTGCCGCGCAGCGTGTTGATCTCGCCGTTGTGGCTGATGAAGCGGTAGGGGTGGGCGCGCGACCAGGACGGGAAGGTGTTGGTGGAGAACCGCGAGTGGACCAGGGCCACCGCGGACGCCAGCCGCGGGTCCAGGAGGTCCGGGTAGAACGTCAGCAGCTGGGACGCGTTGAGCATGCCCTTGTAGACGATGGTGCGGCAGCTCATCGAGGGGGCGTAGAACTCGCCCCGGCCCGGCAGGGCGCTGCGCTGGACGGCCTTCTCCACGAGCCGGCGCGCCACGTACAGCCGCCGGTCGAACGCGAGGTCCCCCTCCTCGCCGGGGGGCAGGTCCGCGGGCCTCGCGATGAACGCGTGGCGCATGACGGGCCTCGACGCGAGCGCCGACTCGCCGAGCCCCGCCGGATCGGTCGGGACGGCGCGCCAGCCGAGCAGCGCGAGACCCTCGGTGGCCAGGGTGGCCTCGAACGTGCCGATCACGGCCGCGCGGCTCGGCTCGTCGCGGGGCAGGAACAGGCTGGCCACGCCGTAGCCGGCGGGCGGCAGCGCGATGCCGGTCGCTGCGAGCGCGGCCCCGAAGAACGCGTGCGGGATGGCCACCAGAATCCCGGCCCCGTCCCCTGTGTTGCGCTCCGAGCCGGTCGCGCCGCGGTGCTCGAGGTTGACGAGAACGGTGAGCGCGTCGGCGACGATCCCGTGCGAGGCGCGGCCGGCGATGTCGCAAACGAAGCCGAAGCCGCAGGCGTCGTGCTCGGTGGTCGGCTCGTAGAGCGTGTTCGACAGGGGCATCCGGGCGACCTCCGTCGGTGGGGAACGGGGGCCGACGATACGGGCGGGACTGTTGGAGGGCAGGGACCGCGGGGGTGGTGGTTGGGTTGCGGTTCGGGCCCCGGTGCGAGTGGGCTGGGCCGGGAGGCCGCCGCGCAGGACCCGGCCCGGCGGCGGCGGGCGGCCATCCTCGCCCTGGCGCGCGGCGCGCCGCACCCGGGGCGATACTGGGACCGATGCGACGAGTGGTGGCGGAGGC
>JAKAHL010000080.1 GCA_021815005.1 Chloroflexota bacterium | reverse complement strand
GCGGTGACGGCGACGGCGCCCTCGGCGCCAGGGGCACCTGCGGCACCCGCAACGCCGTCGGGCAGGCTGCGCCACGCCACGAGCGCGCCGGCGGCCGCGCAGCCGGCGGCGATCCCGAACACCGCAGTCGGCCCCGGCCCGCTCCACAGGAGCCCACCCCCGACGTTGGCCACCAGTGCGGCGATGCCCGCGGTCGTCAGCGAGAGCAGCGCCTGGCCCGAGCCCTGCAGCTCGGGCGGCAGCAGGACGCGCACCGTCGTCACCGAGCCGGCCCACATCGCCGACCACGCGACACCGTAGAGCACCGCGGCGGCGATCACGTGCGCGGGCGACGGGGCGAGGGCGAACCACGCGAACACGACCGCCATCAGCGCCACGCCGACCGTCACCACGGGACGCGGCCCGACCCGGGCCAGCAGGCGCGACGCCAGGGGCAGCATGCCCACCTCGAGCGCCGCGGTGATCCCCACCGCGAGCCCGATGTCGCCCGACGCCCCGCCGAGCCGCACGATGAGCAGGGGCAGGAACGTCAGCAGCGCGAACACGCCCACGTTGGCGAGGCCGATCGCGAGCAGCGCGCGCGGCAGCCGCGGCGCCACTGCCAGCGCCTCTCGGATCGCCCCGCCGCGCTGCGCCCCCGAGAGCCTTGCCCGCGACACGTCGGGGATGCGCCACGCCACCACCATGACCGGCAGGGCCAGCACCACGAACGCGGGGACGGCCCAGCCGTAGCCCGTCGCCTGCCAGGCCAGCCCGGCGGCGAGCGATCCCGCCGCGAACGACCCGCTCTGGAGGCCGCGCACCAGCCCGTACTGGCGCCCCGGGTCGCGCAGGGTGTTCACCGCGAGCGCGTCCTGGAGCGGGAACAGCAGGCCGTACACCGTCGCGAACCCCACGTAGGCAACGCCCATCGCCACCAGCGGCAGCGGCGCCGCGAACACCACCAGCAGCACCGCCGCGATCGCGAACGCGAGCGCGAGCGCCCGGCCGCGCCCCAGCACCACGTCGGCCAGGTGGCCCCACACGCCGGCGAGCCCCACGTACAGCACCGCCACCAGGGCGCCGATCGCCCCCAGCCAGGCGGGCGAGATGCCGCGCTCCACGAGGATGGCCGGCGCGAACGGCGCGAAGACGGAGTTCGCCAGCCCGTTGACGGCGAACAGCAGGGCGACCAGACCGACCGCGCGGCCAGGGCGAGCGGGCACGGGCGGCCGGCGGCTCAGCCGAAGCGGGCGCGAAGGCGTGGCAGGATCAACTCGCCGTAGCGCCTGATCGCGGCCTCCTGCCGCTCGCCGGGGAAGTGGAACACCAGGTGGGTGAACCCGTAGGCCACGTACGGCGCCAGCTGCTCGACGTGCTCGTCCGGGTCTGACGCGACAAGCCAGCGCTTGTGCGCGTAGGGCTCGGCCTCCTTGGCCGCCCGCTCCATCTCCAGCGCGTCGTGGATGCCCATCTTCTGCTCGCCGGGGAGTGCCAGCGCGGCCCACACCTTCGTGTCCTCGATCGCGCGCTCCCGGTCCGTGTCGAAGGAGACCTTCATCTCGATCATCCTGTCGAGCGCGGCGACATCGCGGCCCGCCTTCTCGGCACCCTCGGCCAGGCCCGGCAGGAGGGTCTGCGTGTACAGCTCCTCGCCCTTGCCGCTGGTGCAGATGAGCCCGTCCGCGACTCGCCCGGCGAGGCGCGCCGCAGCGGGCCCCGACGCGGCCACGTACACGGGCACGGGCTCGTCCGGGCGGTCGTAGATGGTGGCGTTGGCCGTCCGGTAGTACTGGCCCTCGATGGTGAGCCGCTCGCCGCGCCACAGCTGCTGGATCAGCCCCACGCTCTCCTTGAGCCGCGCGAAGCGCTCGCTCTGCTCAGGCCAGGCGACGCCGACGGGCGTCTCGTTGAGCGCCTCGCCTGTGCCCACGCCCAGGATCACGCGGCCGGGCGCGAGCATGCCGAGCGTGCCGAACGCCTGGGCGATGACCGCCGGGTTGTACCGCAGGGTGGGCGTGAGGACGCTGGTGCCGAGCACCACGCGCCTCGTCGCCTGCGTCGCCGCGCCCAGCCATACGAGCGCGTTGGGCGCGTGGCCGTCGGTGTGGCGCCACGGCTGGAAGTGGTCGCTGGTCCAGACCGAGTCGAAGCCGACCTCCTCCGCCGTGACGGCGAGATCGAGGAGGCGCTGCGGGGCGAACTGCTCGGCGGATGCCTTGTAGCCGAGACGCAGGGCGGGCATGGGGCTCCTTGCGGTGCGCGAGTAGCGGGACGACGGGCTGGGCGAGATCGCCGTTGCCGTCCCGATTGTCGCATCACCCGGCGATTGCGAGCACCGCGGCACCCAGGATGACCAGCGCCGAGCCGCCGAGGCGGAGCGCCATCTCGCGTCGCGTGACCGCCTCGCGCAGTTTCACGATGCCGTAGGTCGCGGTGATCAGCACGGACGACTCCCGGAGCGGCCCGACGAGCGCCACGTCGGAGCGCGACAGCGCAAACAGGACCAGCGCGTAGGCGGCCAGCGTGAGCATCCCGGCGGTGGCGGCCGTGCGCACGCTGAGCGAGCCGGGCCGGGCGGCGAAGCCCCCGCCGGCGAGGCGCGGCCGGACCACGTCGATCAGCCCGAGGCCCGCCGCCGTCACCGTCCACAGGATCGCCATGTAGAGCCAGGGAGGCGCCAGCTGCGACCCGACACTGTCGAGGCTCGTGTAGGTGGCGATCATCAGGCCCGTCAGCAGCGCGAAGCCGGCCGCGCCCCGGTGGGCGGAGTGCGCCGCGCGCAGGAACCGCCACGGCCGCTGCACGGTGAGCAGGCCCGCCAGCAGCAGCGCCACGCCCGCCGCGGCGGGCCCCGCCAGCCGCTCGCCGAGCACGAGGACGCCCACCGCGACGATCAGGGCCGGGGCCGTCCCGCGGGCGATCGGCGCCACCACCGACAGGTCGCCGCGACGGTACGCCGACGACAGGAACACGAAGTAGGCGATCTCGGCCAGGCCGGAGACGCAGCCGATCGCCCACGCCTTGGCGGGCAGGTCGGGCCGGCCCAGGGCGAGCCAGCCCACCGCCGCCGCCGGGACGAGGACCGCCGTGCCCGCGAGCATCGCCACGGTGGAGGTCCGGAGCGGGTCGCCGGCAGTCTTGAGCAGGATGTTCCACGTGGCGTGCATCACCGCGGACACGAGCACGAGGCCGAGGGCGAGCGAATCCACCCGGGAAGTCTAGGGGCCGGGGCGCCACGAGCGACGCCCCGGCCCGCAACGACGGGCGCCGGCGGTCAGCGCGCGATGTCGCGGCGGGTCACGCCCCACGCGCCGATCGCGATGCCCCCCACGGCGAGGACGACGCAGGCCGCCACGCCGACCGGGTCCCAGACGCCGATCATCGGCTGGCCCATGTGCGCGGTGAGCGCCAGCTGGTGGAACCAGTCGGGCAGGTTGAGCGGCGGCGCCAGCAGGTCGATGAGGTACGTGACCACCACGAGAACCGCCGTCACCTCGGCGGCCAGCGAGGTGCGCCACACCCCGCCCACCGCCACGCCAACCCCGACGAACGCGGCCGCGACCAGGCCGAACGACGCCGAGCCGAGGAGCGCGTCGCCGATCGTCCCGCCCCCGGCCGCCGCGCCGATCCCGATGCCCACCGTCCACAGGACGGTGGCGAGCACCACGGCCAGCAGCGCGCCGATCCCGCCGGCGATCACCCACCGGGCGCGGGCCAGGGGCGTCGCGAGGACCAGCTCGAGGCGGCCGTCCGTCTCGTCCGACGCCCATCTCGAGACAAACGTCGCCGCCGAGAAGCCGGCCACGATCAGGAAGAGCTCGAGGTACAGCTGGAGCCAGCCGCCCGCGGTCGTGAAGTCGTAGCCGGGGAAGATCGAGCGGAACGCGGTGAGCAGACCCGGGTCCTTGCCGATGGTGTCGCTGAACGACCCGACCAGCGACGCGAGCAGCGCGCCCCAGACGGCCAGGCCGATACCCCACGACAGGGCGCGCGGGACCTGGTCGCCGAAGGCACGGCTGACCGGCCCGTGCACGCCGAGCAGGCCCGCCGGCAGCGAGGGCAGCGACAGGCCGGAGGTGACCCCGAGGTCGCGCCGGGCGAACAGCTCGACGCCCAGGAGGACGAGCGCCACGCCGACGACGGCGACGGCGAGCACGCCGCCCCAGTCGTAGATCCCGACCAGCGGGACGTTGTTCTCCGTCCAGTGGAACGGGCTGAGCGCGAGCAGCGGGCCGCCCACCCCGAGACCGCTCGCCACCCACGCCAGCAGCATCGCGAGCGCGGACACGCCGGCGGACCCCGCCCGGCCGAGCAGTGGGGCGAGCACGAGCGTCAGGCCGCCGAAGAACAGTGCGACCGCCCCGACCGAGACGCTGAACGCGACCGCCGAGAAGAGCGGGATCAGGTCGCCCATCGACGCGTCGCCGAAGGCGTTCGAACTGACGGTCTGCATCACGGCGAGCACCGCCAGCGCCACCCACACCAGCGTGAGGTGGGCGGCGAGCTTCTCGAGCGCGATCCGGCGCTTGCCGAACGGGGACACGGCCACGAAGTCGAGGCTGCCCTTGGCGGCCTCGCCGGCGAGCGTGCCCGACAGCGCGAGGATGGACCACAGGGCCGTGCCCAGCGTGAACAGCGAGCCGTACTTCCAGGTGACGTACCCGCCGAGGGTGCCCATCTTGGCGCCCATCAGCGTCACGTTGCCGAACAGGTTGACCATCGCCGCGGGCATGCTGCCGACCAGCGTGCCGAGCTCCTTGCGCGTCTCGGGCGTGGGGAACACCGTCCCGATCGCCGCTCCGAGGACCAGCGCGAGCCCGCCGAAGAGGCCGGCCGCGATGATGAACGACAGCCGCGAATCGCGGACGGTCTTGCCGTAGACGCTGCCGAACCCGTACAGCCGGCGGCGGAGCGGGATCGGCGGGAACGTCGCCGCAGGATGGCGCGGCGTGCCGGCGCTAGCGGCCATTGGGCCTGGCCCCCACGGCCTCGCGGCCGTACTCGGCGAGGAACGTCTCCTCGAGCGAGGGCTCGCGGGAGACGAAATCGAGCAGCTCGAACTGCGCGGCGGCCCGCACGACAGGCGTGATGGCGCCCGCGACGCGCAGCCGGAGGACGTGGTCCTCGGCGACCACGTCGCTGACGCCCGGCAGTTGGGCGAAGGCGTCGGACGGCACGGCCCCCGCGAACCGCATCTCCACCTGGTGGTGGGCCAGGTCACGCAGCCCCTCGACCGTGCCCAGCTTCACGATCCGGCCGTCGCGGATGATGGCGACGCGCTCGCAGGTCTTCTCCACCTCGGACAGGATGTGCGACGAGAGGAACACGGTCGCGCCGTCGGCGACCGCGTCGCGCAGCGTGGCGAAGAAGGTCTGCTGGACGAGCGGGTCGAGGCCAGAGGTGGGCTCGTCGAGGATGAGCAGCTCGGGCTTGTGCTGGAGGGCGGCGATCACGCCCACCTTCTGCTTGTTGCCCTTGCTGTACTCCTTGAACCGCTTGCCGGCCTCGAGCTCGAAGCGCTCGATCAGCGACGCCTGGTAGCCGGCGTCCACCCCGCCGCGCAGGTTGGCGAAGTACTCGAGCGTCTGGCGCCCGGTGAGGCGGTCGTACAGCGTGAACTCGCCGGGGATGTACCCCACGCGGCGGTGGATCGCGACCGGGTCCGCGCTGGATTCGATTCCGAACACCACGGCCCGGCCGCTCGTGGGCCGGATCAGGTCCAGCATGGTGCGGATCGTCGTGGTCTTGCCGGCGCCGTTGGGGCCGAGGAAGCCGAAGACCTCGCCCCGCTGCACCTCGAGGTCCACGTCGATGATCCCGCGGCTCCTGCCGTAGGACTTGGTGAGCTTCTCGAGCGTGATGACCGGGGGCATGGGCACTCCTTCCTCAGGCGAACCAGGTGCGCATTGCGTCATCGTCAAGCAACGTGAACGAGCCCGCGGGCAGGCCGAGGATCCGCTCGATCGCCTCGTCGTAGGCGTGGATGAATCGTTCGACCTCCTCGTAGGGGACGCGCCCGTCGAGCCGGTCCAGCAGCATGTGGCGCATGGCCTCGGTGGAGCCGGCGAGCAGGGCGGTGAGGATGAGGGCGGCGTGGTCGGCCGAGGACACGCTCATCGTTCCCTCGGCCACCCCCTGCCGGAGAACCTGGGACATCAGCGGCCGGAACTGCTCATAGGCGGCAGCCTCCGCCCGCACGCGCACGAGGTCGTTGCCCGGCTGGTACCAGCCACGGATGAGCGGGATCAGCAGGTCGCTGCGCTGGCTCTTCCAGTTGCCGCCCGCGTTGAACAGCGTCTGCAGTTTCTCGACCGCCGTGAGGCCCGGGTTGTCGGCAATCGGCTGGAGCAAGGCCATGCCGGCCTCGGTCATCCGATCCACCACCGCGCCGAGGATCGCCTCCTTGGACGCGAAGTAGTGGTACAGCGCTCCGCGCGAGCAGCCGAGCTCGTCCTGGACGCTCTGGATGCTCATCGCGTCGTAGCCCAGGGTGCGGATCAGCCGCTCGGCGACATCGAGGATCTCGTCCCGGCGGATGGCGTGGGCGGCGTGATTGCGGGTGCGGGCCACGGGCGTCTCGAATTCTCCGACCGACTGTCGGTCGGATTATAGCCCCACCCTGGGACATGGCGCGCTCCGGCGGGGCGCGGCGGTGGCGGTGGCGGGGCGGTGGCCCGGCGGTGGCCCGCCGCGACATCGCGGCCGGGCCGCGTCAGCCCTCCGGCCAGCCGCCCAGCTCGGCGAGGGTCGGCGGGTCGGCACCAGCGCGCTCGCAGACCACCGCCGACGCGCGGACGGCGAACCTGGCGGCGCGCAGCACGGCCTGGGGGTCGCTTGCGACGTGGCGCCCGCCGCCGCCCTGGACGAGGCAGGCCAGGAACGCCCCGCCGAACGTGTCCCCCGCCCCGATCGTGTCCACGGCCCGGACCTCCGGCGCCGGGACCCGATGCTCCGCGCCGTCGATCAGCACGCGGACGGGCGCCGACCCGTCGGTCACCAGCACCGCCCGGGGCCCCAGCGACTGCGCCCAGGCGGCGACCGCCCAGACGGACGCGCCGGGCACGAGGTACGCAAGATCGTCGGTGCTGGCCTTCACGATGTCCGCCCGGGCGAGGACCCGCGCGATGCGTGACCGGAACCCGTCGGGGTCGCGCGTGATCGAGGGGCGACAGTTGGGGTCCACCATCAGCAGCGTGTCCGCGGGCAGCGCGGACACCAGCCCCTCGAGCGTGCTCGCCATCGGCTCGAGGACGAACCCCAGGGTGCCGACGTGCACGGCCTGCGTCCCCGTCGGCAGGCCGCCGGCCAGCGGACCCGGCAGCACGTTGGGCGCCGAGGTCGAGTCGGTGTAGAAGCGGTACGAGGCGGCGCCGTCCGTGCCGATCTCCGCGAGCGCCAGGGTCGTCGGCAGGTCTGTCCGCTGGGCCATCGAGAGGTCCACGCCCGCGCCCGCGAGCCCCGCCTCGAGATCACGCCCGAAGCGGTCCGACGAGAGCCCGCCGATCCACGCCACGGGCGAACCCAGCCGTCCCACGGCGCGAGCGGTGGTGTACGGGCCCCCGCCGGGAACGGCCTCGATGGACCCGTCCGGCCGCACGATCAGGTCAACGAGGGCGTCGCCGGCGACGACGATCACGGCCGCCTCAGACGCCGATCGGGTGCCACACGGTCTTGGCCTCGAGGAACGCCGCGATCCACTCGGGGCGCTCGGCGGCGCGGTCGTCGAGCCAGTCGAACGCGGCGTCCCTCACGCCGGCCGGCCGACGCGCGACGCGCTTCACGGAATCGGCGGCCGCGGTCTCGGCCGCGGTGCGCAGGTCGTCGGGAATGCCCCAGCCGTCGAGCGCGTCCACGTCCTCGTGGGACGCCAGCACCGGCACGAGCTCCCGGCGCTGCCCGGTGAGGATGTTAACCACGCCGCCCGGCACGTCCGAGGTGGCGAGCACCTCGGCGAGCGTGATCGAGGGCAGCGGCCGCGACTCCGAGGCCAGCACGACGGCCACGTTGCCGCCGGCCAGCACGGGCGCCAGGCGCGACACGAGGCCCAGCAGCGAGGACCGC
>JAKAHL010000079.1 GCA_021815005.1 Chloroflexota bacterium | reverse complement strand
CGGCGTCGATCCCGGCCTCGACCGCGCGCCGGACGCGCGCGTCGGAGAACGGCGCTCCCTGCCCGAAGCCGAGCACCGCCGTCGCCAGGAGGGGGCGAGGCACGACCTCGAGCGCCGGGGTCACGGCGGCCGTCGTCAGCCCGGCCGCGGTCGGCGCGTCGATGCCGTCCACGGACGCGTTGACCAGGTCCGCCGTCCGGGCGGCCGGGTCGGCGGCCCAGCGAAGGATGACGGTGGGCTCGACGGCGTCAGCCGTGGCCGCCCCGACCCGCCCGAGCTGCACGTTGTCGGCCCCCCACGCGGCGACGCGGTACCTGCCGTGGCCGGCCACGTCCCGCGCCGCGCCCGCATCCGCGGCGATCCGCGCCAGCTGGGCCGCGTCCACGATCCCCATGGCCGGGTTGGCCAGCCGCGCCAGGAACGCCCCGTCGGGCGCGCACAGGGTGAACACCACGGTCCGGGCGTCCGGCGCCTCGATGCGCGCGATCCGACCGCCCGCGGCGCATGCGGTGCCCGATGCGGGCCAGGCGGTGGGCGCGAAGGGAATGTCGCTCGGCGGCGGCGTGGGCGCCGATGTCGCGGCCGACCCGCTCGGGACCGGCGACTCGGTTGCCGTCGGCGCGGGTCCGCAGCCGCCGGTTGCGAGCAGCGCAACAGCGAGCAGGGCGGCAGCACGGCGAGGCGGGGTCATGCGCGGGTGGGGACTCCTGCGTGGGACGGGGCAGCCCGAGGCGGCTCGTGGCCCGCGGACAGGCTAGCACCGTGCGGTTTGCCCCAGCAGCGGCTATCCGGGTGGGTATGATGCTGCGACAAATGGCGGCGCAACCGGAGCCGGGCCGGTCGCCTGACGGGCTGATCCGTCCACCCCGGCAAGAGGAGGAGCAGCATGACCCGTACCCGATTCGGGGCGCTGGTCGCAGCGACCATGATCGTGGTCGCCGCCTGCGGAGGCTCGTCGGCCACCCCGGGACCCAGCGCGGCGTCGAGCGCCGCGCCGTCGAGCGCGGCCAGCACGGCGGCCAGCACCGCGCCGAGCACGGCTCCCAGCACCGCGGCCAGCGCGGCGGCCGGCACGCCCAAGGACGGCGGCACGCTGGTCGCCGGGCTCCCGGGCGACATGGTCCTCGCGGACCCGTCGCTGGTGAGCGACAGCAACTCGTCGGAGATCGAGACCCAGGTCATCCAGGGCCTCGTGGGCCTCAAGCCCGGCACCAACAGCCAGCTCATCCCGGTGCTCGCCACCGCGTTGCCCACGGTGAGCGCCGACGGTCTGACCTACACCTTCACCCTGCGCCAGGGCGTCAAGTTCCACGACGGCACCGATTTCAACGCGGACGCGGTCGTGTACAACTACATGCGCCAGCTGAACGCGCCCAAGTCGCTCCAGAACGACTACAACTACTACTTCGGCGCGGTGTTCGGCTTCGGCGCGGACTCCAACCTGGCCTCGGTGACGGCGACGGATCCGTCCACCGTGGTGTTCAAGCTCAAGACTCCGCAGAGCAACTTCCTGCTCGCGACGACCCTGCCGCAGTTCGGCATCCAGAGCCCCACGGCGCTCAAGGCCGGCGACGCGGACAACCCCGACCCGTCCAAGAGCCCGTACGCCCAGGGCCAGGGCGGCACCGGCAAGAGCATGGTCGGCACCGGGCCGTTCATGTTCAAGGAGTGGGTGCCCAACGACCACGTCACGCTGGTCAAGAACCCGAACTACTGGGACACCGCCAACGCGGCGCACCTCGACGCGATCACCTTCAAGCCCTACGCCGACCAGACCGCCGAGCTCAACGCGCTCCAGGCGGGTGACATCGACTGGGCCCAGACGATCTCGCCGACCGACGTCAAGACCGTCCAGTCCGACGCCAGCCTTCAGGCGATCGACCGCGGCCAGTCGTGCAACGAGTTCCACCTCTCGCTGAACAACGCCGACAAGCCGTTCGACAACCTGCAGATCCGCCAGGCGATCGGGTACGCGCTCAACAAGCAGTCGTACATCGACGCGTTCTACGCAGGAATGGCCAAGCCGGCCGACAACTTCATGCCGCCGGCCACCGAGTACTACAAGCCGCTCAACCTGCCCACGTACGACCCGGCCAAGGCGAAGAGCCTGATCGCCTCGTCCGGCGTGCCGGCGAGCGAGCTCAACCTGACCTTCTACTACCCGTCGGATGTCTCACGCCCGTACATGCCGGACCCGAAGGGCCTGGCCGAGGCGATCGCGAACGACCTGCAGGCGGTGGGCTTCACGATCACCTTCAAGACCGAGGGCTGGCGGACGGGCTACCTGTCCGACTCGTCCGTGGGCAAGTTCCCCATGGACCTGCTCGGCTGGACCTGCGACTGGGCCGGCCCGGACAACTTCCTCGTGACCGACCTGTTCTACTTCAACGGCTCCAAGCCCAACCCGCAGTTCAACTACGGTCCGGCCGACCTCAAGGCGGCGTTCGACGCCGGCATCGCGGCCACGTCCGACGCGGCTGCGCAGCAGGCGTGGGGCACGGCGCAGGACATCCTGGCCCGCGACCTCCCGATCATCCCCATCCTCAACTCCACCCCGCCGGCAGCGGCGGCCGCATACGTCCAGGGGTTCGTCGGCAGCGGCAACCTCGAGGAGCAGTTCAACACGACCTGGCTCAACAAGTGAGGGTCTGGCCGGCCCCGGATCCCCGGCGGCCGGCCCAGCCCGCCTGATCGAGGCAAGCAGAGGCCCCTCGGCGATCGCACCGAGGGGTCTCTCGCGAGTGGAGCGACCCAGCGCCCGTGGCCAAGTACATCGTCCGAAGGATCCTCAGCGCCATCCCGGTCCTGTTCGGGCTGTCGATCGTGCTGTTCTCCTTCATCCACCTGTTGCCCGGCGACCCCGCGGCAGCGCTGCTCGGCCAGCACGCGACGCCGGAACTGACGGCCAAGATCCGCCAGCAGCTCGGCCTCGACCAGCCGCTCTACGTCCAGTACCTCCAGTACCTGACCCAGCTCCTGCACGGGGACCTGGGCAAGAGCGTCATCAACAACCGGCCCGTGATCACCGATTTCGCCACCCGCTTCCCGGGCACGGTGGAGCTCACCCTCGCGGCGCTCCTGTTCGCGGTCGGGATCGGCATCCCGCTCGGGCGGTTCGCGGCCCGGCACACGCAGGGGTGGCAGGACGGCGTGGTCACGGTCATCTCGCTGTTCGGGATCTCCATCCCGATCTTCGTCCTCGGCCTCACGCTCCAGTACGTGCTGTCGGTGCAGCTGCACTGGCTGCCCACGTCGGGGCGGCTCGATCCGCGAACCACGATCCCGAGCGTGACCAACTTCATGCTCATCGACACGCTTCTGGCCGGCCGGCCTGACGCGTTCGTGGACGCGCTGCGGCACCTCATCCTGCCGGCCATCGCGCTGGGCTCCATCCCGCTCGCGATCATCACCCGGATCACGCGGGCGTCGGTCCTGGACGTGAACAACGAGGACTACGTGAGGACCGCCCGCGCCAAGGGCCTGACCGAGCGCCGGGTGGACGACCGCCACATCATGCGCAACGCGTGGCTGCCCGTCGTGACGGTCATCGGGCTCCAGGTCGGAGGCCTGCTGGCGGGTGCCGTCATCACCGAGACGGTGTTCTCCTGGAACGGCGTCGGCCGGTGGGTGGTGGAGGCCATCCAAGACCACGACTACTTCGTGGTGCAGTCGTCGATCCTCATCTTCGCCTTCATCTTCCTGGCGGTGAACCTCATCGTGGACATCGGCTACGCCTACCTCAACCCGCGCATCCGGTACGCCTGATGACGGCCACCGCTACCCCCGCCCGAAGGGCCGCGCCGGCCCGCGCCAGCCGAGGCCTGTGGCGTGACGCCCTCGTCCGGCTCACGCGGAACGGCCCGGCGCTGCTCGGCATGTTCTTCATCGTGGTGTTCGTGCTGGCGGCCGTGCTCGCGCCCGTCATCTCGCCCTACGACCCGATCGCGGGATCCCTGGCCAACCGCCTCCAGGCGCCGGGCACCGCCGGGCACGTGCTGGGGACGGACCTCCAGGGTCGCGACGAACTGACCCGCATCCTGTACGGCGCCCGCATCAGCCTTCAGGTCGGCGTCATCTCGGTCCTCATGGGCCTCGCCATCGGCGGCACGCTGGGCGCCATCGCCGGCGCCTTCGGCGGGGCGGTGGACAACGTGATCATGCGCATCGTGGACGTGCTGCTCGCGATCCCGGGCATCCTGCTCGCGATCGGGATCGTCGCCTGGCTGGACCGCGGCCTGCCGCAGATCATGCTCGCGGTGGGCATGACCAACGCCCCGATCTTCGCCCGCATCCTGCGTGGCAGCCTGCTCGCGCTCCGCGAGTCGGACTTCGTCGTGGCCGCCCGGTCGATCGGCGCCACGCCACTCCGCCTGCTCCTGCGGCACATGCTGCCCAACGCCCTCACCTCGCTGATCGTGGCCGCGACGCTGGCCCTCGCCACGGCCATCATCGATGTGGCCGGCCTCGGCTTCCTGGGGCTGGGGCCGCCCGACCCGCGGACGGCCGAGTGGGGCACGATGCTGACCGACTCGACCAAGTACCTGCGCGAGGCCCCATACCTCATCTTCTTCCCGGGCGTCGCGATCGTGATCAGCGCGATCGGCTTCAACCTGCTGGGCGACGGGCTCCGGGAGTCGCTCGACCCGAGGCTGCGCCGCTGATGGCCCTGCTAGAAGTCCGGGACCTGGTGGTCCGGTTCCGAACCCACGACGGGACGATCTACGCCGTCAACGGCATCACGTTCGATGTCGAGGCGGGCGAGACGCTCGGCCTCGTGGGCGAATCCGGCTGCGGCAAGAGCGTGACCAACCTCGCGATCATGCGCCTGCTGCCCAAGCCGGCTGGCCGGATCGAGCGCGGCCGCGTGACGCTCGACGGGGTTGACCTCATCGCGCTGCCCGAGTCGGAAATCCGCGAGATGCGCGGCCGCGACGTCGCGATGATCTTCCAGGACCCGATGACGAGCCTGAACCCGGTGCTGACCATCGAGGAGCAGATGGTCGAGACGATCGTCGCCCACCGGGCGGCCACCCGCGCCGACGCGCGCAAGCGGGCGGTCGAGCTGCTGGGGATGGTCGGCATCCCGCACCCGGAGACGCGCCTGCGCAGCTACCCGCACCAGTTCAGCGGTGGCATGCGGCAGCGCGTCATGATCGCGATGGCCCTGGCCCTGGAGCCCAAGCTCCTCATCGCCGACGAGCCGACGACTGCGCTCGACGTCACGATCCAGGCGCAGGTCCTCGAGTTGCTCAAGGACCTCACGGCGCGGCTCGGGACGGCGGTGATCCTGATCACCCACGACCTTGGGGTGGTCGCGGGGATGGCCGAGCGGATCAACGTGATGTACGCGGGGTTCATCGTCGAGACCGCGCCCACGCCCGATCTCTTCGCCCGTCCCTCGCACCCCTACACCGTGGGGCTGCTGCACTCCATCCCCCGGGTGGACGCCGCCGAGGGCGGCGAGCTGGTGCCGATCGAGGGCGTGCCCCCGGACCAGCGCCGCGCCCCGGTCGGCTGCCCGTTCGCGCCTCGCTGCGCTTGGCGCGTGGAGGCCTGCTGGGCCGACAACCCGCCGCTGGTGCCTCTGGAGCCCGTCAGCAGGCTCGTCGCCACCGGCCCGGGCGCGACGCACCAGATCGCCTGCCACAACCCGCCGTTGCCCGACGAGGCTCGGACGGGGCGGCCGACCCGACCCGGGTTCGTGGCCGCGCCGCCGCCGGGCGCCGTGATCGACGAGCTGGCAGTCGCGACCCCGGACGTGGAGGCGACCCTGGTGGAGTTCCCCACGACCGACGCGCGGGAGGAACGCCGGTGAGCCTGGCACAGAACGCCGGGGCGACGCGCCCCGGGGAGTCCGACCGCCCGCTGCTCCGCATCGACGACCTGCGGATGTACTTCCCGATCACCGAGGGCCTGGTGTTCGAGCACCACGTGGGCGACGTCCGCGCGGTGGACGGCGTCAGCTTCCAGTTGCGTCGCG
The DNA here is from genome assembly GCA_021815005.1 of Chloroflexota bacterium. Classification (GTDB taxonomy): domain Bacteria; phylum Chloroflexota; class Limnocylindria; order Limnocylindrales; family CSP1-4; genus CAIXZV01. Next base: position 2,101 of record JAKAHL010000079.1, on the reverse strand, counting down.
GCGAGACGCTGGGCCTGGTGGGGGAGTCCGGGTGCGGCAAGAGCACGACGGGGCGGACGATCGTGCGCCTCTACCGTCCCACCGGCGGGCGGATCGAGTTCGACGGGACCGACATCACCACCCTGGGCGGCGACCAGCTCCGCCGCATGCGGCGCCGGATGCAGATGGTCTTCCAGGACCCGTACTCGTCCCTCAATCCGCGCATGAACGTGGCGGGGATCGTGGGCGAGCCGCTCGACATCCACAAGATCGGGACGCCGCACGAGCGCCGGGAGCGGGTGCGGGAGCTGCTCGGCGTGGTGGGCCTCAACCCGGAGTTCGGCGTCCGCTACCCGCACGAGTTCTCCGGCGGGCAACGCCAGCGGATCGGCGTGGCCCGGGCCCTGGCGGTGAACCCCGAGCTGATCGTGGCCGACGAGCCGATCAGCGCGCTCGACGTCTCGATCCAGGCGCAGATCATCAACCTGCTCGAGCGGCTCCAGGATCGGCTCGGCCTGACGTACCTGTTCATCGCCCACGACCTGTCCGTGGTGCGCCACATCAGCGACCGCACCGCGGTGATGTACCTGGGCCGGATCGTGGAGCTGGCGGCGTCGCGGGATCTCAACCAGATGCCGTTGCACCCCTACACCGTCGCGCTGCTGTCGGCCATCCCGATCCCGGACCCTGCGGTCGAGTCCCGCCGGCGCCGGATCATCCTCCGCGGCGACGTGCCCTCGCCGGCCAATCCGCCCTCCGGCTGCCGGTTCCACACCCGCTGCTGGCTCCGGGAGCGGCTGGGGAACCCGGAACGGTGCACGGTCGAGGACCCGCAGCTGCGGGAGCTGTCGGCCGGGCACGCCGTGGCCTGCCACTTCGCCGAGGAGGTGGACGGCTCGCCCGAGCAGCGGCAGTCCACCGGGCAGGGCGGCACGCAGGCTGCCGCAGCAACCTCGTGGGCGCCAGCCGGCAACGCCCCGTCGGCCGCGCCGGCCGCGCCGGGGGCCTAGACTCGCGAGCGTGCAACCGCTCCGGATCGCCCTCGCCCAGATCGCGCCGCGCCTCGGGGACCTCGAGGCCAACCTCGCGCGCCACCACGAGCTGATCGCCGCCGCCCGTGGGCGGGGCGCGGGCCTCGTCGTCTTCCCGGAGCTCGGCCTGACCGGCTACCAGCTGCAGGACCTGGCGGCGGACGTCGCCATGCGCCGCGACGACCCGCGCCTCCTGGGGCTGGCGGACGCCGCGCGCGGGACGTCGGTCGTCGTCTCGTTCGTGGAGGAGTCGCCGGACCACCGCCTGTTCATCGCCGCGGCCCTGCTCGAGGACGGCGGAGTCCGGCACGTCCACCGCAAGGTCTTCCTGCCCACCTACGGGCTGTTCGACGAGCGCCGGTTCTTCGCGCCGGGCGACACCGTGCGCGCGACCCCCTCGCGGTTGGGCGTGGGCGTGGGCCTGGCCGTGTGCGAGGACTTCTGGCACGTCTCGGTGCCGCAGGTCCTCGCACTGGACGGGGCCCACCTGCTGGTCAACGTGAGCTCGTCGCCGGGTCGGGACCTGGCTTCGACCCACGAGGTGGGGCTCGGGACCGCGGCCTCGTGGCGGACGCTGATGCGCACGTACGCCCAGCTGACGACATCGTTCGTGGTGTTCTGCAACCGCGTGGGCGTGGACGAGTCGCTGTCGTTCTGGGGCGGGTCCGAGGTCATCGGCCCGACAGGCTCGCCAGCGTTCGTGGCGCCGATGTTCGAGGAGGGGCTGTTCACCTGCGACATCGACCTGGGTGACGTGCGGCGGGAGCGGATCGCGCTGCCGCTGCTGCGTGACGAGCGGCCGGAGCTGGTGGCGCGGGAGTGGGGCCGCCTCGCGGCGGGCCGTGCGGGCCTGGCCGAGGGCGGCGGGCAGTGAGCGGCGCTGGGGCGTCGCCCGACCCCGCGCCCATGTTCGAGCTTCCCCCCGAGCTCGCGATCGACACGGGCGTCGCCCGCCGGGTCATCGGGGAGTTCATCCGCGGCCAGCTGCGCCAGGCGGGGTTCGAGCGCGCGGTGCTGGGGCTGTCGGGCGGGATCGATTCGGCGCTCGTCGCGTTCCTGGCGGCCGAGGCCATCGGGCCGGAGCGCCTCCT
>JAKAHL010000078.1 GCA_021815005.1 Chloroflexota bacterium | reverse complement strand
GGACGGCCGTGCTCGCGCCGCTCTCGGACGTGGGGCTCGTGGTGGTGGACGAGGAGCACGACCCCGCGTACAAGAGCGACCGCACGCCCCGGCTCCAGGCCCGCGACGCGGCCATGGACCTCGCGGTGCGTGCCGGGGCGGCCGTCGTGCTGGGCAGCGCGACGCCGTCGGTGGAGAGCATGGGACGCGCCCTGGCCGGGGCGTATCGCCGTCTCGTCCTGCCGACGCGGGCCGTCGGCGAGATGCCGTCGGTGGTGATCGTGGACATGCGGGCGGAGCTCGCCGCGGGCAACCGCGGTGTCCTGTCCCGATCGCTGGCGGACGCCCTCGCGGCGCTCGACACGGCGTCGGGAGACCGCGCGATCCTGGTCCTCAACCGGCGCGGCACGGCCTCGGTGGTCGTGTGCCGCGACTGCGGCGCCGTCCAGCAGTGCCCGGACTGCGAGCGGCCGCTCGTCTACCACCAGGCCGGCACGAGCCTGCGCTGCCACCACTGCGGCCGGGCCTGGCCGCCGGCGACGCGGTGCCCGCAGTGCGGCTCGCCCCGCATCCGGTATCTGGGCGGGGGCACGGAGCGGGTGGAGCGCGAGGTCCGCGAGCGGTTCCCGCGCCTGCGCACGGGCCGCCTCGACCGCGATGTCGCCGAGCGCAAGGGGGCCGCCGAGCGCGTGCTTGACGCGTTCGCTGCCGGGCGGCTGGACGTGCTGGTGGGCACCAGCCTGGTCGCCAAGGGGATCGACGTGCCGGAGGTCACGCTCGTCGGGGTGGTCAGCGCCGACGTGGCGCTCAACCTGCCGGACGAGCGGGCCGCCGAGCGGACCTACCAGCTGTTGGCGCAGGCCGTGGGCCGCGCTGGGCGCGGCGGCCGCCCGGGCGTGGCGTTGATCCAGACCTACCGCCCCGACCACCGGGCGATCCTGGCCGTGGCCGACGGGGACGCCGGGGCGTTCTACGAGGAGGAGCTGGCGCTCCGGCGTCGGTTCGGATCGCCGCCGTTCGGGCGGCTCGTCAAGCTCACGGTGGGCATGGCCGAGCGCGAGGCGGCCGAGCGGACCGCGGCCGCCTACGCCGATGACCTGCGCGCCCGCGCCCGGCTCCTCGCGCCCGCCGTCCAGGTCGCGGGGCCGGTGCCGGCGTTCGTCGCCCGGCGCGCGGAGCGGTGGCGCTACCACGTCATCCTCCGGGGGCCCGATCCGGTCGCCCTCCTAGACCCGCCGCCCGGCGCGCCGTGGAGCGTTGACGTGGACCCGGAGAGCCTCCTGTAGGCTCGCGACGCCTGGCTCTGGTCGTCGGCGCCCGCGGGGCGACAATGGAGCAACGACACGCCCCAAGGAGGTCCGCCATGACCGACCAACCGATCGACCCGTCCCAGCCCGGTCCCGAGACCGAACCGGTCGCCGAGGCGGCGGCCGCATCCGGCGCTGACGCCGCGCCGAGCGCCCGCGCCCACGAGTGGCTCAGCCAGCTCGAGTCGATGATCCAGAACGTGGCCCGCGAGGCCGCGCCGGTCGCCCGCGAGGTGGGCGCCAAGGCGGCCGAGCTCGCCGCCGTGGCCGCCGTGAAGGCCGGCCCCGCCGCGCAGCGGGCCGCCGCCATGACCACCGAGTACGGCCAGCGGTTCGCTGAGAAGGCCCAGTCGGTTGCGGCCGACTGGCGCCACGAGAACGAGGCCGGCTCGCCATCGGCCGAGACGGCCGGCAACGCGCCCGATCCGCTGCCGGAGCTGCCGCAGCCGCCGGAGCCGCCGGCCGCATAGGGCCGTTCGTCACCCGGGCCACCCGCCTCCGGGCAATGCGCCGGGGGCGGGTGGCGGCCACGCCGCGCGACGCCGGGGCGGTGACGGCCCGCGCGACCCCGTTGCCTATACTCGCGCCATGAGTTCCGTTCGCCCCATCATCCAGCTCGGCGACCCGCGTCTGCGCCTCAGGGGCGAGACCGTGGACAGCTTTGGCAAGGTCCTCCACGAGCTGCTCGACGACCTGACCGCCACGATGCGGGCGGCGCCCGGCGTGGGCCTCGCGGCGCCGCAGTTCGGCGAGCCGGTCCGATGCTGCGTGGTGGAGGTGGAGAACCACCTCTACGAGCTCGTCAACCCGATGATCGTCCGCTCGGACGGAACGGACCGGGACCTTGAGGGCTGCCTGTCCATCCCGGGCTATGTCGCCTACGTCACCCGCAAGGAGAGGGTCTGGGTGGTGGCGCAGGACCGGCGTGGCAAGAAGTTCAAGGTGTCCGGCTCGGGGCTCCTCGGCCGTGCCCTCCAGCACGAGCTGGACCATCTCGACGGGAAGCTGTACATCGACTACCTCGATTCGCTGGACGACCTGATCCCGGCGGGCCGCGGCGACGACGGCGACGCGGCGGACGACGCGGCCGACGAGGCGGCCGACGACGCCGAGGCGGGCGCCAGGCCTCGGGCGCGGGTCCGAAGGGCCACGCGCGCGCTCGCGTGAGCGGCGGGCCGGCAGGCGAGCGAGCCCGGACGGTCTTCCTCGGGTCGGGGGCGTTCGGCATCCCCGCGCTGCGCTGCCTGGCCGCCCACCCGAGGATCGCGCTGGTCGGGGTCGTGGCCGCGCCTGCCAGGCCCGTCGGCCGCCATGCCGTTCCGACGCCCACCCCCGTCGCGACGCTGGCGGCAGAGCTGGGCGTGGGTCCGGTCCTGGTGCCGGAGCGCCTGCGGGCCGCGGAATCCGTCGGATCGGTCCTGGCGCTCGAGCCCGTGCTCGCGGTGCTCGCCGACTACGGCCAGCTCGTGCCGCCTGCGCTGCTCGACCTGCCCCACGGGGCGCTGAACCTCCACCCGTCGGCGCTGCCGCGCTTCCGGGGCGCGTCGCCCGTCCCCGCGACGATCGCGGCGGGCGATCGCGAGACCGCCGTCAGCCTCATGCGCATGGACGCTGGCCTGGACACCGGCCCGCTGGTGGCCCAGGTGCGCGTCCCGCTGGCCGGGGACGAGACAGCGCCGGACCTGGAGGCCCGGCTGGCCGAGGTGGCAGCGGACCTCCTCTGCCGGGTGCTGGGCGACTGGCTTGACGGGGTGCTGCCCGAGCATCCGCAGGCGTCCGACGGCGCCTCGCTGACCCGTCCCCTGCGCCGGGCCGACGGTCGCCTCGACCCGCGTCGGCCCGCCGCCGACCTAGCGCGGCTGGTCCGTGCCTACCAGCCGTGGCCCGGCACCTACGCGGAGGTCGATGGCGAGCGCCTCGTGGTGAGCGCGGCCCGCGTGGCCGCCGCCGCCCCGGGTGATGTCCCCGGAGCCCTGGTCCGAGAGGCCGGCGCGCCCGCGCTCGCGACGGTGTCCGGGCGGCTCGTCCTGGAGCGGGTCACGCCAGCCGGCAGGCGCCCGATGGCGGGCTCGGACTGGCTCCGCGGCCGACGGGCGGGCTCCTGACGTCCGGCTCGGCCCGTTGTCGCCGTCCGTGCCAGAATCGGCGGCGATGACCGTCCCGATTGCTGACCTCGCCCCGTTCTTCGGCCTCCGGCCGGCTCCGTCCGCCACGCGCCCGCGCGACCCGCGCCCCGGGATCTCGGGGCTGACGCCCGACGAGGTCCTGGCGTGGGCGGGCGAGCACGGCCTGCCCGCCTATCGGGCGCGCCAGGTGCTCGACGCCGTGTGGCGGGGGCGGCAGGCGTCGTTCGATGAGGTGCGCACGCTGCCGGCCGGCCTGCGGGACCAGCTCGCGGAGGCGTTCCGCTTCGACACCGCGGGCGAGGCCGAGGTCCGCCTCGCTGACGGCGGCCTGACCGAGAAGGGCGTGCACCGCCTGTCGGACGGCCTGCTCGTGGAATCGGTCCTGATGCACTACCCGGCGCGCACGGACGCTCGCGAGCGGCACTCGCTGTGCGTCAGCTCGCAGGCCGGGTGCGCGGTCGGCTGCCCGTTCTGCGCCACCGGCGAGCTGGGCATGGAGCGAGACCTGGAGACCGCCGAGATCGTGGACCAGGTCCGCCACGCTCAGCGCCGCCTGGCCGCCGACGGCAAGCACCTGACCCACGTGGTGTTCATGGGCATGGGCGAGCCGCTGATGAACCTGGACCGCGTGCTGGGCGCGATCGAGGCTCTCAAGGACCCCGCCCGCTTCGGCCTCGGCGCACGGCACATCACCGTCAGCACGTCGGGTGTCGTGCCCGGCATCCGGCGACTCACCGCCCTGGCGCCGCAGATCACCCTGGCGATCTCGCTCCATGCCGCCCGCAACGCCCTGCGCGACGTGCTGGTGCCGCTCAACCGGCGCTGGCCGGTGGAGGAGGTTGCGGCCGCCGCCCGCGAGTACGCCTCGGCGACGGGCCGGCGGGTGACGTACGAGCTCACGATGATCGACGCCATCAACGACACCGACGCCGATGCGGACGCCCTGGCGGACCTGCTGCGCGGGAATCTGGCGCACGTGAACCTGATTCCCATGAACCAGGTGGCGCACACGCCCTGGACCGGCTCCCCGCTGCCGGTGGTCGAGCGGTTCGCGGACCGTCTGCGCGCCGCCGGCGTCGCCACCACGATCCGGTTCAACCGCGGGACCGAGGTCGGGGCGGCCTGCGGCCAGCTCGCCGCCGAGCACGCGGGTCGCCCCGCCCCGGCCGTGGTGCAGCGGCGGCGCGAGCGGATCGTGGCGCAGTCAGCCGCTGCCCTCCGCGGCGAGCGGAGCGCGGAGCCTGCACCGGAGCTCGCCGGCGGCGAGGAGGGGTCGTGACCCCGCGGGCGGGCTCCGGGATCCCCGCCGCTGCCGACCGAGGGCATCGGCCGGGACGCCGCCCGCACGTCCTGGTGGCGGCCAGCATCCTGGACGCGGACCTCGCCGCGCTGGGCGATGCGGTCCGCCGGGCGGAGGCCGCGGGCGCGGACCGCATCCACCTCGACGTGATGGACGGCCACTTCGTGCCCAACCTGACGTTCGGCTGGAAGACGATCGAGGCCCTGCGCCGGGTCACGGCGCTGCCGTTCGACGCCCACCTGATGATCGCCGAGCCGGGCCGCTGGACCGAGCAGTTCCTCGACGCAGGCTGCGACTCGATCACGTTCCACGTGGAGGTGGCGGCGCCGCAGATCGCGCCGGCGCTGGCGCGGATCCGCGAGGCGGGCCGGGCCGCCGGCCTGTCAGTGAAGCCCGCGACGCCGCTCGCCGCGCTGGACGCCTACCGCGACCTGCTCGACATCGTGCTCGTCATGACCGTCGAGCCGGGCTTCGGCGGCCAGCGCTTCATGGCCGACGTGGCGGACGCCAAGCTGCTGGCGGCGCGCGCGTGGCTGGCGGCGGACGGCGCTGGCGAGGTGCAGGTGGACGGCGGGGGGCGGTCCGCCACGGCGGAGGCGATCGGCCGCGGCGGGACCGACGTCATCGTGTCCGGCTCGGCGCTGTACCGCGCCGACGACATGGCGGCCGAGGTCGCCCGCATCCGCGAGATCGCCAGCGCGGCGCGTGCCGCGACGCTCCGGTAGCGCGGCGTGCGGGCGCTCCTGCAGCGGGTCACCCGCGCCGAGGTCAGGGTGGGGGAGCGGTCGGTCGGCGCGATCGGGCCCGGCCTGCTGGTGCTGCTCGGGGTCGGCCACGGCGACGACGCGGCGCTGGCCGACGCCCTCGCGCGACGGGTGTGCGAGCTGCGCATCTTCGAGGACGACGAGGGCCGGACGAACCGCTCCATCCTCGACGTGGGCGGCGAGGCGCTGGTGGTCAGCCAGTTCACGCTCTACGCCGACACCCGGCGCGGCCGGCGGCCGGGGTTCACGGACGCCGCGGCGCCGGACATCGCGATCGGCCTGTGGCGGCGGGTCGCGGCGGGCATCGAGGCGCAGGGCGTGCGGACCGCGCTGGGCGAGTTCGGGGCGGAGATGGCGGTCGAGCTCGTCAACGACGGGCCGTTCACCATCTGGCTGGACACCGCCGACCGATGATCTGGCGGAGGCGCCTGCCGGCCATCGGCGTGGTCGCGGCCCTCGTCGCCGGAGGGTGCAGCGCGGTCGGGCCGACACCGCTGGCGGCCTCGCCCTCGGCCTCCGCCAGCGTCCCGGCGGTTCCGGTGCCGTCGCCTGCCGCCTCGGGTGCCGCCGCGCCGCCGGGCGCGTCCGCGGGCCCAGTCCCAAGCCCGGCAGCGGCCCGTGCCGGCTTCGCCCACATCTACCTGGTCGTCCTCGAGAACCAGGAGTACGGCAGCATCGTGGGCAGCGCGGACGCGCCGTACCTCAACGGGCTGATCGCCCGGTACGGGCTCGCCACGGCGATGTACGGGGTGACGCACCCGTCGGAGCCCAACTACATCGCGCTGGTCTCGGGCGACACGCAGGGCGTCCGCGACGACGGGGTCCACGACCTGAGCGCGCCCAGCGTGTTCGACCAGGTCGAGGCGGCGGGCCGGACCTGGCGGGTGTACGCGCAGGGCTACCCGGGCGCGTGCTACGCGGCGGCCACGGCACCCCCGGTCGTGGACGGGCCCGGCCAGGCCGGGGAGTACGTGCGCAAGCATGACCCGGCGATCAGCTTCACCTCGATCAGTCGCAGCCCGTCGCGCTGCGCGGACATCGTGGGCCTAGCCGGGTTCAACCCCGCGGCGGCGGACTTGGAGCTGATCATCCCGAACCAGGTCAACGACATGCACAGCTCGTCGGTGCGGACGGGCGACCAGTTCCTGGCGGCGTTCCTGCCGTCGATTCTCACGAGCCCGGCGTTCGCGGCCGGCTCGCTGCTGATCGTCACGTTTGACGAGGGCACCACGGACGACCACGGCGGCGGCCACATCGCGACGCTGCTGGCCACGCCGGGCATGGAGCCCGGGACCCGGTTCGCCGCGACCGCGAACCACGCCTCGGTGCTCCGAACCGTCGAGGACGCCTGGGGGATGCCGCCGCTGGGCTCGGCCGCTGCCGCCAGCCCGCTCCCGGTCACGCCCTAACGGAGCCGCCGGCCGGCGCCCTCCGGGCCGGATGCCCCGGCGCGCCGCCTGCATCGGCACTGGGCGCGCACGAAGAAGCCGGCCGCGACATCCGCGACCGGCCCCGTGCGCCCCGGAGAGGTGGGCTAGCGGGCGCTCTTCGTCTGCGTGCGCCGACAGCGCGTGCAGGCGAGCACCTTCTCGGTGCCGCCGGCTTTCGCGACGATCGTGAGCTGGAGGTTCGGCTGGTAGCGGCGATGGGCGCGGACGCGGTTCATTCCCGACGACTGGGGGTTGAACCCGCCAATCGACGCCTTGCCGCAGATGGCGCAGGCTCGAGCCATGGTCGTGTAGGTTCCTCGGAATGGGCGGACAAACCGGACTCCGCCGGTGATGGCCGGCGCAAACGGGGTGGTATCGTAGCACACGCCCTCGGGGGAGCACCCCGTTGGCGACCCGAACGGGCCCGAACGTGTCGGCCCGCGCTCGCGAGGAGGACGTCGCCCGCGTGACCGCCGCACCGATCCCCGGCCGCTCGCTGGTGACCAAGCGTGCCGTGCGAGAGCTGGTCCGGACCGCCGTCCTGTCGGTCTACGGCGTCTCCGGCTTCGCCGGCGGAGGCCGGGTCGGGCGTCTGCTCGACCGGGCAGGGTTCGGCAATCCCGGCTGCCGCGTCACGCTGGAACCCGCGCTGGCCGTGGACCTGAACCTGCTCGTCGCCTATGGCCTGCCCGTCGCCGAGGTCGCCCGCCAGGTGGAGTCCGCCGTCCGCTACACCCTCGGCCACGCCGTCGGCCAGGGGCCGGAGCGCGTGTCGATCCGCATCGGCCGCCTCCGCCACGAGCACGGCATCGCGCCGTTCCGAGACGCCCCCGCCACCTCGGAGCCCGGACCCGCAGACCTCGCCGCGAGCGGGTCGGACGTCGCCTGATGCCGCCCCGGAGCGCGGACGGCGCGAGCTTCCTCAAGGCCTTCCGCAGCGGCGTCGCGGACCTCGCCGCCCACGTGGACGAGGTCAACGCCCTGAACGTCTTCCCGGTGCCCGACGGCGATACCGGTTCCAACATGCTGGCCACGGTCCGTGCCGCGCTGGATGCCGCCGATGCGCTGCACGTTGGCCCGGAGGCCGATGCGGGCCGGGTGGCCCACGCCGTCGCCCAGGGAGCGCTGATGGGGGCCCGCGGCAACTCCGGCGTCATCACCAGCCAGATCCTGGGCGGCATCGCGCACGCGCTGGAGGGCAAGCGCCGGTTCAAC
>JAKAHL010000077.1 GCA_021815005.1 Chloroflexota bacterium | reverse complement strand
GAACGCGCGGAGCGTCGGCAGGCCGGCGACGACGTCGGCGAAACGGTGCGCCAGGCGCCCGAGCGCGGACCACCGCCGGTCGCGGTAGGTCGCGGACATCCGGCCGATGAGGGCCATGAACAGCGGGATGAGCGGCACCGTGAGGGCCACGGTGAGGGTGGCCACGAGATCCACGAAGGCGAGGCACGCGATCACGGCCACCGGCACGATGATGGCCAGCACCAGCTGCGGCACGTACCGGGCGTAGTAGCCGTCGAGCGCGTCCAGGCCGCGGGTCACCAGGAGTGCCGTCCGGGCGATGGAGCGGTCCGCGGCCAGGCGCGGGCCCTGCGCGACCGCGGCGGCCAGCACCCGCGCCCGGAGGTCCGCTTTGACCCGGCCGCTGATCCGGATGGCGACCAGCTCCGATGCCCATGAGAGGCCGGCGCGCCCCGCGAGCACGAGCGCCAGCGGGGCGAGGGTCCAGGCGAGCGACCCCACGTCCGCCTGGTGCAGGAACGCCGCGCTGATGGCGTGCGCCAGGAGCCACGCCTGCGCCACGGCAAGGGCGGCCCCGAGGACGCCGATCGCCACCGCCGCGACGAGGGCGGCGGTGGCGATCCCCCCTGCGGTGAGGAGACGGCGGTGCGTGGTCATCGGCCGGGGACGCGGCCGGGACACGTCAGGACTTGGCCGCGGGCCGGTCCACCGAGACGCGCTTGCGGAAGATGTAGTAGGTCCAACCCTGGTAGATCAGGACGATGGGCGTGAAGATCACGGCCACGATCGTCATGATCCCGAGGGTGTAGGGCGTGGACGAGGCGTTGGTGATCGTCAGGCTGTAGGCCGGGTTGGTCGAGGACGGCATGACGTCGGGGTACAGGGCGGCGAACAGGCTCACCACCGCCAGCGCGAGCGTCACGCCGGTCAGGAGGAAGGCCCAGCCCTCGCGCCTGACGCGGTTGGCGACCAGCGCCACGACGAACGCGAGCGCGGCCACGACCGACGTCACCTCGGACAGCGTCGAGCCGCGCTGGGCGTTGGCCCAGCCCAAGAACGCCACGGCGATGACGGCCGCGACGATGCCGACGGGCATGACCAGCGCGTTGGCCCGCGCCCGAAGGTCGCCCTCGGTCTTGAGCGCCAGGAACGTCAGGCCGTGGGTCAGGAACAGCGACAGGGTGGTCAGGCCGCCGAGCAGCCCGAACGGGTTGAGCAGGGTGAACAGGTCGCCGGTGAAGTTCTTGCTGGCGTCGATCGGGACGCCGGCCACGATATTCGCGAACGCCACGCCCCACAGCAGCGCGGGAATGAAGCTGCCGAGCGCGATCAGCATGTCCCAGCGCGTGCGCCACGCGTCAGGGCTGCGCTTGTTGCGGTACTCGATCCCGATGCCGCGGACGATCAGGCCGACGAGCAGCAGGAACAGCGCGAGGTAGAAGCCCGAGAACAGCGTCGCATACCACTCGGGGAAGGCGGCGAACGTGGCGCCGCCGGCGACGATGACCCAGACCTCGTTGCCGTCCCAGACCGGGCCGATGGTGCGCAGCAGCGCGCGCCGCTCGGACTCGTTCTTGCCCAGGAACGGCAGCAGGATGCCGACGCCGAAGTCGAAGCCCTCGAGGAAGAAGTAGCCGATCCAGAGGACGGCGATCAGGGCGAACCAGACGGTGGTGAGGTCCATCTCCGCGTCCCCTAGTACCCGAAGCCGAGGTCTGCCTCGGCCTCATGCTCGAAGCTCTTGTCCGCGGCTGCCTCCGGCAGGCCGTCCCGGACGCGGCGGGCCATCAGGCCCACCATGACCACGGCCAGCGCGCCGTACAGCACCGTGAAGCCGACGACGGTGATCAGGACATCCAGCGTGGTCGAGGTCGGCGACACGCCCGCGGACGTCTGCATCAGGCCGAACACGATCCACGGCTGGCGGCCGATCTCGGTGAACAGCCAGCCGAAGCTGTTGGCGGCCAGCGGCAGGAAGGGCAGTGCCAGCGCGAGCGCCGCGGCACCCTTGGTGGGCAGCTTGCCCTTGCGCATCCGGAACAGGAACCACGCGGCCGCCAGGGCGGCGAGCGTCCCGGCGCCGATCATCAGGCGGAAGGTCCAGTAGGTGATCGGGATGCTGGGGACGTAGTCGCCGGGGCCGTAGGTCTGCTGGTACTGCGCCTGGAGATCGTTGACGCCCTGGACCTTGCCGTTGAAGTCGCCCGTGGCCAGGAACGACAGCACGTTCGGGATGCGGATGTCGACCAGGGTCTGCGTGCCGTCCAGCGACTTGATGGTGAGCAGCGAGAACGCCGCGGGCTGCTCGGTGTTCATCAGCGCCTCGCCGGCGGCGATCTTCATCGGCTGCTCGGCGGTCATGAGCTTGCCCTGCATGTCGCCCGTGACGGCCACCGCGAGACCCGCGATCAGCAGGATCACGGAGCCCACCTTGGCCGTGGCCCGGAAGGCGCCGTCGTCCTTGCCCGGGTGGCTGACCAGGCGCCACATGCCGACTCCCGCCACCAGCGCGCCGGCGGTGAGGAACGCCGCCGCCATCACGTGCACGAAGGTGATGACCGCCGTGTCGTTGGTCGCGACCGCCAGGAAGTCCTTCAGCTCGGCCCGGCCAGCCGCCGTGTTGACCACGTAGCCCACCGGGTGCTGCATCCACGCGTTGGCGGCGAGGATGAGGTACGCGGAGAGCGCGGTGCCCAGCGCGGCAATCCAGATCGTCGCGACGTGGACGCCCTTGGGCAGGCGGCCCCAGCCGAAGATCCAGAGGCCTAGGAACGTGGATTCGAGGAAGAACGCGAGCAGCCCCTCGATCGCGAGCGGGGCGCCGAAGATGTCACCCACGAACCGGCTGTAGCTGCTCCAGTTCATGCCGAACTGGAACTCCTGGACGATGCCGGTGACCACGCCGATGGCGAAGTTGATCAGGAACAGCTCGCCCACGAACCGGGTCAGGCGCAGGTACTGCTCCTTCCCGGTTCGGTACCACGCCAGGTGGAAGCCGGCCGTGATCCACGCCAGCCCCAGCGTCAGCGGGACAAAGAAGAAATGGTAGACAGTGGTGATCCCGAACTGCCATCGGGACAGCATCAGCGGATCCACAGGCGGCCCTCATCCTCCCCGAGCCCAACGGACTCGACTCTCGCGCAAGCATATCGGGCGCCGCCACTCAACCCCGGACGCCCAGCATCTCCCGTGCGTATCGTGCCCGGCCGGCCCGCCGAAACATGGTGCGACTGCATCAATTTCGGCTGAATCTCGGCCTGCCGGCCACCGCGCCCCCGGCTCAGACCAGCCCGCGGCGCATCGCCAGGAGCACGGTCTCGAGCCGACTGTGCGCGCCGAGCTTGCGCGCGATGCTGGCCGAGTGGTTGCGGGCGGTGAGCACGCTGATGGTCAGCCGCGCGGCGATCTCGTCAGTCGTGGCCCCCTGGGCGAGGAGGCGCAGGACCTCCAGCTCGCGACGGGTCAGCACCTCGGCCAAGGGCTCATGGTCCGGGCCCGGGGGCGCCGGCTCCGCCGGCCTCGGCACGAGGGCGTCCATCGGCGTGTCGCGCATCAGGTGGACGACGTGGAAGGCCCCGTCATCCTGGCCCTCGATGACGAGGACCGTGTTCGACAGGCTCCGCACAGCCCCGTCGCGGGCGTGGGCGATGACGTCGTAGCTGGCGGTCCCCCGCAGTCGGCGTGCGTTCCGGGTGACCGAGCAGTTGCGGCCGCAGACCGGGTGGCCGTCGGGCTCGCGACCCATGACGACCTGGTAGCACGTGCGCCCGATGGCCTCCTCGGGCGAGAAGCCGAGCAGGCGCTGGGCGGCGCTCGACCAGGCCACGATGCGCTGCCGGTCGTCGGTGACGAACATGCCCTCGGTGGACGCCAGGCGCCCCAGCCACGGATCGGTCACAGTCCCCGAATCGTGGCGCGGGACCCCGTCCCCCACGGGCGCCGTCACCCCCGGCTCGGCGGCGATCGGCGCATGGCGGGCGGTGCGGGCCATCAAGGTTCCTCGTGCGGGCTGCTGGCGCCGACAGGCGCCCCCAAGACGCCCGCGGCCGGGCCATTGTCGAGCATCGGCCGCGGCGCCGGCCACGGCCCAACGGCACGGGGCCACCCGGGACGGCGCCGACGATCCCCCCGTCCGAACGGCCCCGCGAATCCCGTCAGGCGGGCTTGGTCCGGTCCTCGCTCTCCCAGGCGTGGCGAGGGCGCGCCCGCGCGAATGCCGCCGCCGGGCGCGGAATCCGCTTCGTTGGCGAATCACGGAACTAGTGCTAGCCGCACGCCGTCGCGGCCCGCAGCCTCGACACGAGCGTCGCGAGCGCCGCCACGTCGCGGCCGTCGCGTCCCAGCGCGTCCACGAGGGCCGAGGCGACGATCACGCCCGCAGCGCCGGCACCGACCAGGGCCCGCACGTGCGCGGGCCGCGACACCCCGAACCCCACGGCGACCGGGACCGGCGACACCGCCGTCACGTCGCGCACCAGCGTGCGCACGGTGGGCGGCAGCGACGTCCGGGCGCCGGTGACGCCCACCAGCGACACGCAGTAGAGGAAGCCGCCGGACCGGGCGGCCACCAGCGCGCGGCGCGCCGGCGCGGTCGTCGGGGCCACCAGGTAGACGACCCCGATCCCCGCTTCGGCCGCCACGGTCTCGAACGGCCCGCCCTCGTCCGGCGTGAGGTCGGCGACGATGACCGCGGCGGCCCCGGCCGCGGCCAGCGCCCCCGCCCGATCGCGGCCATCGCTGCCGCCGATCAGCTGGTTCGCGTAGCCCATTGCCACCAGCGGCACGCCGGGGCGCGCCGAGGCGATCCGCGCGACGAGCGCGAGGCTGGAGGCGAACGTGGCCCCGGCGGCAAGCGCGGCCTGCGACGCGCGCTGGAGCGTGGCGCCGTCGGCGAGCGGGTCCGAGTACGGCAGGCCCACCTCGAGCAGGTCCGCCCCGGCGTCGATGGCGGCGCAGGCGGCCGCGAGCGAGCCGTCGGCGTCCGGGTAGCCGGCCACGATGTACGGGATCAGCGCCGCCCGCCCGTCGGAGCGAGCCCGCTCGAAGGCGGCGGCGACGCGACGCGCGCCCGCGGTGGCGTTGGTGCGGCTCGGCGCGGCGGTCGCGCCCGGGGACCCGGTCATCGCGCGGCCTCCCACGGCTCCACGTCGGCGAAGCGCTCGAGCGCCGCCATGTCCTTGTCTCCCCGGCCGGAGAACCCCACCAGCAGCACCGCGTCCTCGCGGATCGGGGCGCCCGAGCCCTCGATGCCCGCCAGGAGCTTGGGCAGCGCCGCCACGGCGTGCGAGGTCTCGAGCGCGGGCAGAATGCCCTCCATCCGAGTGGTCGCCCGCATCGCCGCGATCGCCTCGCGGTCGGTGGCGGTGGTCACCTCCATGCGGCCGGCCTCGGCCAGCGCCGCCAGCTGGGGGCCGACGCCCGGGTAGTCCAGGCCGGCCGACGCCGACACCGCCTCGACCACCTGGCCGTCGCGATCCTGGAGCATCAGCGACCGGCTCCCGTGCAGGATGCCCGGCGTGCCCCCGGCGATGGCCGCCGCGTGGCGCCCGGTCTCGATGCCGTCACCGGCGGCCTCGGCCACCGCCAGCCGCACGGACGGCTCGCCCACGAAACGCGCCAGCAGGCCGATCGCGTTCGACCCGCCGCCGACGCAGGCGAGGGCGAGATCGGGCAGGCGGCCCTCGAGGGCCCACAGCTGGGCGGCCGCCTCGTCGCCGATCCTCCGCTGGAAGTCGCGGACGATCGTGGGGTACGGGTGCGGGCCCATCGCGGACCCGAGCACGTAGTGGGTCGTCTCCACGTTGGTCACCCAGTCGCGCATCGCCTCGTTGACGGCGTCCTTGAGGGTGCCGGTCCCGGACGTGACGCTCCGCACCTCGGCGCCCAGCGCCCGCATGCGGAGCACGTTGGGCGCCTGACGCCGGATGTCCTCCTCGCCCATGAACACCACGCACGGCAGGCCCAGGAGCGCGCACGCCGTGGCGGTGGCGACGCCGTGCTGGCCGGCACCCGTCTCCGCGATGACCCGCGACTTGCCCAGCCGCCTGGTGAGCAGCGCCTGGCCGAGCGCGTTGTTGATCTTGTGCGCCCCAGTGTGGGCCAAGTCCTCCCGCTTGAGGTACAGGTGGAATCGCGCCGGGATCGGCGGCAGGTCCCGGCGCCCGGCGGCCACGGCCTGGGCACGGAGGCGGGCGGCCTCGCTCGCCGCCGCGCCGGCCAGCCGGTCCGCCCGGTACAGGGCCGTCGGGCGCCCGGCGAACCGGGCCAGCAGCTCGTCGAGCTCGGCCCAGAACCGCGGGTCGCGGCGGAGCGCGTCGTAGGCCGTCTCGAGCTGCGTCAGCGCCCCCATGAGCGTCTCGGGAACGAACCGCCCGCCGAAGTCGCGCTCCTTGCCCCAGCGCCCGGCTGCGTCCGCCTCCACCAGCCCCGCGTGGACCGGCGCGGGGCCGAACGGCGCGGTCGGTCGGTGGCGCCGGGCCTCACGGGCCCGCTTGGCGAACAGCGCCACGCGGACCGGGTCCTTGCGCGGGCGCTCCCCCGGGAGGCGGGCGAGCTCGGTCCCCGACGCGACGTCCACGCCCACCGCGGGCACCGCCAGCACGGCCGCCCCGACGTTGGCCGGGTCGAGGCCGCCGGCCAGGGTGATGGGCACCTCGCGGGCGACGGCGGCGGCGAGGGACTCCCCCACCCGTGTCCCGGTGCCGCCGGGGTGCGGGCCGGCGGCCGCGTCTAGCAGGATCCGCTCGGCGCCCGCGGCGAGGAAGGCACGGGCCGCGGCCACCACGTCGTCAGGATTCGCGTCCGCGCCCACCCGGAGGGCCTTCCACGCGGGGCGGCCGACGCGCGCGATGGCCTCGGGCGGCTCGGCACCATTGAGCTGGACGGCGTCGGGGTCCACCGCCGCCACCACCCGCGCGAGCTCGGCGGCCGGCAGGTCGGCGGTGACGACCACGATCCGGGTGCGCGGGGCGGCGACGCGCGCGAGCCGGGCCAGCGTGACCCCCTCCTCGACCGCCAGCGCCCGGGGCGTGCCCGGGGCGAAGTTGAGCCCGATCGCGTCGGCCCCGGCCCGGACCGCGGCCAGCAGCCCAGCCTCCTCGGTGACGCCGCAGATCTTGACGAACGGCAGGCGGGCCTCGGCGGCGATGTCCCGCGGGGGGGTGCCGGCCGCGACGAACGCGCGGGCCGCGGCTGACGGGTCCGGCGAGCGCATCAGCGCCTCACCGACGAGCGCGGCGTCGAACCCGGACGCGCGCCAGCGGGCGACGACGGCGGTGTCGCGGACCCCGCTCTCGGCCACGGCGATCCGGTCGCCGGGGATCAGGTCGCGCAGGCGGACCGCGCGCTCGGGGTCCACCTCGAGCGTCCGCAGGTCGCGGCTGTTCACGCCGATCAGCCGGGCGCCGGTGGCCAGTGCCGCATCGATCTCGCGGGCGTCGTGCGCCTCCACGAGCGGCTCGAGGCCCAGGTCCCGGGCCTGGGCGACGAGGCGCGCGAGGCGCGCCCGCGGGTGCAGGACGGCCAGCAGGAGCACCAGGTCCGCTCCGGCCGCCCGCACCAGCTCCAGCTGCCGCGGGTCCACCACGAACTCCTTGGCGAGCACCGGCACCGACACGGCGGCTCGGACGGCCCGGAGGTCGTCCACGGAGCCGCCGAACCAGTGCGGCTCGCAGAGGACGGAGATCGCCGCGGCCCCGCCCGCCGCGTAGGCCCTGGCGCGGGCGACGGCGTCGTCGCCGGCCGCGATCTCGCCCGCCGACGGCGAGCGGCGCTTGACCTCGGCGAGCAAGTGGAGCCCGGGGCCTGCCAGCGCCTCCGCAATCGGGCGGGGCGCGGGGGCGGTCGCGAGCGCGCGGCGCAGCCCGTCGCGGCCGAGGGCGTCGAGCGCTGGCACCACGTCGGCGAGGCGCCGGGCCGCGATCTCCGCGACCACGCCGCCGCGCTCGAGCCGCGGATGCCGGGGCGTCGTGGTCGTCATGCCCTCGCCTCCGCGGCCGCGGCCGCCTCGTGCGCGCGGCGGTCCGCGCGCAGCTGCTCCAGGAGCTCGGTGGCGAGCCCGGCGTCGATCGTGAGCGCCGCCCGCTCGATGCCGTCCTCCAGCCGCTCCACGACCCCGGCCACCAGGAGCGCCGCCCCAGCGTTGAGCAGCACGACGTCGCGCCGGGCGCCGGGCTCGCCG
>JAKAHL010000076.1 GCA_021815005.1 Chloroflexota bacterium | reverse complement strand
TCGCGGCTTTGGCTGCGGCTGGAATCGGAGGAGGGCTCGGCGCTGGTGGCGGAGCCGCTGGGGAGGGGCCTGTGGGGCCGCCGCTACGGATCCGACACGGAGCGCGCCCTGGCGGATTGCCTGCAGTACATCCCCGGCTCCACCATCGCCAGCTGCAGTGCGCGCATCGCCCCCGATACCATGCAGATGGGCGCTGCTCCCTCGATGCAGGGCGCGGTGCCGGTCGGCTCACCCGCTGGGCGGCTCGCGCTGGCGGGGCCACGGGGCGCGCTGAGCGGCGCGAAACGGCGGGACCGGAGCGCGCCGGGCCGGAACGGAACGGGGCGTCAGGCGGATCGGGGCCGGGCGGATCGGGCCCCGCGCTCGGCCCGCCCCGTGCATCGTCCTCGCAACGTGTTTGCCGCCAATCGGTAAACTGTCAACAACCTGCCGGTCGGCCCGAGTTCGCTCGGGCTGGCCGGAGCGACACTGGGCCATCCGGCACCGGGTTCGCGAGTCGTGCGACCTCCGGAGCGGGTTCGAAGAGGGACGCATGACCGGCTTGATGGACGAGGGCCCGCGCCTGCTGCGGGGTGGCCCGGTGGCGACCGCCATCCGGGAGCAGGTGGCGTCGGACGTCGCCGCCTTCAAGGACGAGTTCGGCTACCAGCCCGCGCTCGCCGTGCTCGTGGTCGGCGCCGACGCCCCGTCGCTCGTCTACCTGCACAAGATTCTCGACGGCTGCCGGCTGGTCGGGATCGGCGACCGGCTGGTGGAGCTGCCCGCCGATTCGTCCGAGGCGGACGTGAGCCACGCGCTCGCGGACCTCCAGGCGGACCCCAGGATCGCCGGGATCATCGTCCAGCAGCCGCTCCCCAAGGGGATCGGCCTGCGGGCCGTCATCGACACGCTCGACCCGATGCGCGACATCGACGGGATCCACCCGCTCAACGCGGGGCTCCTCTCGCTCGGCTACGACGGGTTCCTGCCGGCCACCGCGCACGCCAGCGTGGAGATCCTGCGGCAGTCGGGCATCCCCATCTCGGGCAAGCACTGCGTCGTGGTCGGGCGCTCCAACGTCATCGGCAAGCCCGCGGGCCTGCTGATGCTGCGCGAGAACGCCACGGTCACGATCTGCCACAGCAAGACCGAGGACCTCCCCGCGATCGTCCGCTCGGCGGACATCGTCATCGTCGCCATCGGCAAGGCGAACTTCGTCACCGGCGACATGCTCAAGCCAGGCGCCGTCGTCGTGGACGTCGGCATCAACGTCGTCGAGGGCAAGCTGGTCGGCGACGTCCACTTCGAGAGCGCGGCGCGCGTCGCGTCCGCGATCACCCCGGTCCCCGGCGGTGTCGGCCCCCTCACCAACGCGATCCTGCTCACCCACCTGGTCCAGGCCGCCCGAGCGAAGGCCACAGGCCGCATCCCGCTCGGCGCCCACTCCCTCGCAGTCCCCGTTCCGGAGGCCAACTAGATGTCGTTCCCGTCCGATCTCGAGATCGCACGCTCCGTCAAGCCCCGCCCGATCGCCGACGTCGCCCACGAGCTGGGCTACCGCGACGAGGAGATCGAGCTCTACGGCAGCAGCAAGGCCAAGGTCACGATCGAGGGCATCGAGCGCCTCGAGGCCGAGCGGCCCCGCGGCAAGTACGTGCTGGTGACGGCCATCTCCCCCACCCCGCTCGGCGAGGGCAAGAGCACCACCACGGTCGGGCTCGCGCAGGGCCTCAACCGGATCGGCAAGAAGGCCGTCGTGGCCCTCCGCCAGCCGTCGCTCGGCCCGGTGTTCGGCATCAAGGGCGGCGCCGCGGGCGGCGGCTACAGCCAGGTCATCCCGATGGAGGACTTCAACCTCCACCTCACCGGCGACGTCCACGCGATCGGCGCGGCGCACAACCTCGCGGCCGCGTTCGTGGACAACCACATCCACCACGGCAACGCGCTGGGCATCGACGCCAACAACATCCTCTGGCCGCGTGTGCTCGACATCAGCGACCGCGCCCTGCGCGAGATCGTGGTGGGCCTCGGCGGCAAGGACAACGGCTACCCCCGCCAGACCCAGTTCGTGATCACCGTCGCGTCCGAGGTCATGGCGATCCTGGCCCTCGCGAAGGACCTCAAGGACCTGCGCGCCCGCCTCGGCCGGATCGTGCTCGCCACGAGGCGGGACGGCACGCCGATCACCGCCGAGGACCTCAAGGTCGCGGGCTCCATGGCCGTGCTGCTCAAGGACGCGCTCAAGCCGAACCTGATGCAGACCCTCGAGGGCGGCCCGGCGTTCGTCCACTGCGGCCCGTTCGCGAACATCGCCCACGGCAACAACTCGATCCTCGCCGACCGCGCGGCGCTCGTGGGCGCGGACGTGCTGGTGACCGAGGCCGGCTTCGGCGCGGACATGGGCGCCGAGAAGTTCATGGACATCAAGTGCCGCGCCTCGGGCCTCAAGCCCGACGCCGCGGTGATCGTGGCCACCGTCCGCGCGCTCAAGATGCACGGCGGCGTGGGCAAGATCGTGGCAGGCAAGCCGCTCGACCCGGCCCTGCTCGAGAGCAACCCCGAGGGCGTCCGCAAGGGCGCCGCGAACCTCGCCAAGCAGATCGAGAACATGCGCCTGTACGGCGTCCCGGTCGTGGTGGCGATCAACATCTTCCCGACCGACACGGCCGAGGAGATCGCCGTGATCCGCGAGGTCGCCCTCGCGGCCGGCGCCCTCGACGCGGTCGAGGCCCGCCACTTCACCGACGGCGGCAAGGGGGCCGAGGACCTGGCCCGCGCCGTCTGGGCCGCGGCCGAGGTGGGCAGCCCCGAGTTCCACCTGCTGTACCCCGACGAGCTGCCGCTCAAGGCCAAGATCGAGGCCATCGCGACCCAGATCTACGGCGCCGACGGCGTGGACTACAGCCCGGCCGCCAACAAGGCGCTCGCGCAGTACGAGGCCATGGGCTACTCGAGCCTGCCGATCTGCATGGCCAAGACCCAGTACTCGCTGTCCCACGACGCCAAGCTCCTGGGCGCGCCCAAGGGCTTCCGGATCCCCGTCCGGGAGGTGCGCCTGTACGCGGGCGCGGGCTTCGTGACCCCGATCCTGGGCGACATGCGCACGATGCCCGGCCTCAACTCCCGCCCCGGCGGCGAGAAGATCGACATCGACGCCGACGGCAACGTGGTCGGCCTGTTCTAGGCACCGCACTCCGGACGCGGGGTCGGCCTCGGCCGGCCCCGCGTCTCTGTGCCCGGCGCAGGCGGGCGACGTCAGCCGGCCAGCAGCCCCTCGAGGTACTCGCGGTTGGCCCTGGCGGTGGCCGTCGGATCCGGCGCGGTGTCCTGCTCGATCACGTACCAGCCGTCGTAGCCGACGCCCCTGAGGGCGGCCACGACGTCGGGGATCCGCGCAATCCCCTGGCCGAGGGGCGGGAAGATGTAGTGCGCCAGCGCCTGGCCGAAGCTCCACCCCTCGGCCTTCGCCTCCGCCAGCACGACCGCGTCCACGTCCTTCACGTGGACGTGCCTGACGCGGGCCGCGTACCTCGGCAGCAGGTCGATCGCGTTGCCCCCGCCGAACGCGAGGTGCCCGATGTCGAGGCACCAGCCCACGAGGGCCGGGTCCGTCTCGTCGAGCAGGCGCGCCGTCTCGGCCGGCGTCTCGACGTACGTCCCCACGTGATTGTGGAACGCGAGCGTCATGCCCAGCGGCTCGAGGCGGCGGCCGAGCGCGTTGAGGCCCTCGCCCAGGCTGCGCCACTCCCCACCGGAGAGGCCGCGGGACTCGTCCACGTGCCCGGCCTCGCCGCGACGGCGGTCGTCGCCGGCCTCGGCCGCGACGAGCACCCTCCCGCCGTTCTGGGCGAGAAACTCGGCGATCCCCATCGCCCGCTCGAGCTCCGCGTCCCAGCGGTCGCGGTCCCGGAAGCCCAGGCCCACGAACGCCCCCACGAGGTCGAGGCCGCGGCTCCCCAGCGCCTCCCCGAGCTCGGCGGGGTCCGTCGGCATGGACGGGCCCCACTCGGTGGCGTCGTAGCCGGCCTCGACCATGCGGTCGAGCGCCTCCCCGTAGGGGATCCACGGGAACACGTCGGGGATGTCGGGGCTGTTCCAGTTCACGACCGCCGTCGCGATCCTCACGCCAGCTCCTCCCGCTGCAGGGCGGCCTTCTCCTCGTACCGGGCGCGCGCCGCGACCACGGTCTCCGAGCCGCTGACGCCGGCCGGCGGCACGTCCCACCAGGACTCGTAGCCGGGGGCGCGCTTGTCGGGGCTGACGAGGACGTGGATGACGGTCGTCCGGTCCGCGGCGCGGGCCGCGACCAGCGCGTCGCGGATCTCCTCCGCGGTGGACGCGGTGACGCCGATGGCGCCCATGGCCCGCGCGTGCATGGCGAAGTCCACCGGGACGTAGCCGCCGGTCAGGCGCCCCGTGCCGCCCTCGCGGAAGCGCAGCTCGTTGCCGAACTGGGGCACGCCGCAGTTCCAGGCGAGGTCCTTGATGCACTGGAAGCCGTGGTTGTCGAACACCACGACCGTGATCCTGATGCCCTCGGCGACCGCGGTGACGATCTCGCTGTTCATCATCAGGTAGGTGCCGTCGCCGATGGCGACCACGACCTCGCGCTCGGGCTCGGCCATCTTGACGCCGATGCCGGCCGGGATCTCGTAGCCCATGCAGCTGTAGCCGTACTCGAGGTGGTAGGCCTTGCTGTCCTCGGGCCGCCACAGCTTGAGCAGGTCGCCCGGCAGGCTGCCCGCCGCGCACACGACGGTGGCGTGGCCGCCGACGGTCTCGTTGACGATGCCGATGACCTCGGGCTGGCCGAGGTCGCCCGGCTCGCCGCTGGGGCGCCGGTGGGCGTCCACGCGGGCGTCCCACTCCTCCTTGAGGTCGCCGACGCGGTCGCGGTAGTCAGCGCTGGTGCCCGGGTGGTCGGCGAGCGCCGCGGTCAGGCCCAGCAGCGCCTCGCGGGCGTCCGCGACGACCGGCACCGCCCGCAGCTTGTGGGCGTCGAAGCCGTTGAGGTTGATCCCGACGAAGGTGACGTCCTCGTCCTGGAAGGCGGTCTTGGAGGCCGTGACGAAGTCGCCCATGCGGGTCCCGATGCCGATGACGAGGTCGGCCTCCCTGGCCAGGCGGTTGGCGGCCAGGCCGCCCGCGGCGCCGATCGGCCCGACGTTGTACGGGTGGTTCCAGGGCAGCACGCCCTTGCCGGCCTGGCTCTCGGACACCGGGATGCCGTAGGTGGTGGCGAACGCGTCGAGCGCCGCCTCGGCGCCCGAGTAGATGGCGCCGCCGCCGGCGACGATGAGCGGCCGTTTGGCGGCCCGGATGAGCTCCGCCGCCTCGGCCAGCGCGGCCGGCTCGGGAGCGGGGCGTCGGACGCGCCAGACGCGCCGCTCGAAGAAGCGCTCGGGCCAGTCGTACGCCTCGGCCTGGACGTCCTCCGGCAGCGCGACGGTCACGGCCCCGGTCTCGGCCGGGTCGGTCAGGACGCGGAACGCCTCGGGCAGCGAGCCCAGCAGCTGCTCGGGGCGGCTGATCCGGTCGAAGTAGCGGCTGACGGGCCGGAAGGCGTCGTTGGCCGACACGTCGTGCTCCAGCGGGTGCTCGACCTGCTGGAGGACCGGGTCGGGGAGCCGGCTGGCGAAGTAATCCGAGGGCAGCAGCAGGACGGGCAGCCGGTTGACGGTCGCCTCGGCAGCGCCGGTGACCATGTTCGTGGCGCCGGGGCCGATCGAGCTGGTGCAGGCGAAGGTCTGCAGCCGGTTCTTGTGCTTGGCGTACGCCGCCGCGAGGTGGACCTGGGCCTGCTCGTTCTGCGGCCGGTAGTACGGCATGGCGAACTCGGCGCCCAGCTCCTCGAGCGCCTGGCCGAGGCCGGCCACGTTGCCGTGCCCGAAGATGCCCCAGACGCCCGCGATGAAGCGGTTCTCAACGCCGTCGCGCTCGGCGTACTGGGCGGCCATGAACCGGACGATCGCCTGTCCGACCGTCAGCCGGATGGTGCTCAAGGGGGACCTCCTGGTGGTGGATCTGACGTGGCGGCTGGGGCGGCGGGGAACGACGCCCGGCAGATGGGGTGCGCTAGCTACGGTAATCGTTTACACTGTAGTCCGACGCGACCCCCGCACGCAACCCTCCCGGCCGCATTCGCCGGAGCGGGGCGGGGCTGTCGCCACCAGCTGTTGGTCGTCGTTCAACCGCAGGGGCGCACCTGAGCGGGTCGCGCCGAGACCAGAGTCCAGGAGGCACCGCACATGCTCCGTGTCGCGATGTTGGGGGCCGGCCGTGTGGCCCAGGTCCACGCCCAGTCCGTCACCGAGAACCCCGACGCCGAGCTGGTCTGGGTCTGCGACCCGATCGAGGCGGCGGCCACGTCGCTGGCCGCCAGGCACGGCGCCAAGTGGAGCCTTGACGCCGAGGACGCCCTGGCCGACCCGTCCGTGGACGCGGTGATCGTCGGCACGCCGACCAACACCCACGTGGACATGCTCCTCCGCTCGGTCGCAGCGGGCAAGAAAGTCCTGCTCGAGAAGCCGATCGACCTCGACCTCGCCCGGATCGACGCCGCCTGGGCCAGCATCCAGGCGAAGGCGCCGTTCGTCATGCTCGGCTTCAACCGCCGCTTCGACCCGTCCTTCCGCGAGGTCAGGGAGCGCGTCGGACGGGGCGAGATCGGCATCGTGCGCGCCCTGCGCATCACCAGCCGCGACCCGCAGCCCCCGCCCGCCGCGTACCTGGGCGTGTCCGGCGGCATGTTCAAGGACATGACCATCCACGACTTCGACATGGCCCGCTTCCAGGCGGGCGACATCGTCGAGGTGTCGGCGGTCGCGTCGGACAACGGGCTGGACATGTTCCGGCAGGCCGGGGACCACGCCCAGGCGATCGTGACGATGCGGGCGGCGTCCGGCGCCCTCGTGACCATCGTCAACAGCCGCTCCTGCGCCTACGGCTATGACCAGCGCCTCGAGGCGTTCGGCGACGCCGGCTCGCTCGAGGCCGGCAACTGGACCGCCACCACCGTGCGCGCCGCCAGCGCCACGCAGACCGAGGCGGCGGGGCCGATCCTCAACTTCTTCCTCGAGCGCTACACGCCCGCGTTCCGCAACGAGTTCGCCGAGTTCGTCGCGGCCATCAGGGAGGACCGCGCCCCCGCGGTCGGGTTCGCCGACGGGCGCGCCGCGCTGGCCCTGGCCGAGGCTGCCAACGAGAGCGTCGCGACCGGCCGGGTCGTCAAGCTCGGCTGATCCCCTTCCCCCGCATGAGCGGCCGGTCCCGCGACCCGACGGGGCCGGCCGTTCCGATTCGCGGAGCCTCGCAGGGGTCGCCGTTGTCCGACGGGGCGCCGGGCCGCTCTCCCTACGGCCGCGCCAGCTCCCGCCGGACGCGGTCGGCCACCCGCTCCGGCGTCAGGCCGTGGCGGTCGAGCAGCCAGGCGTTGGGCGCCGACTCCCCCCACGCGTCCTCGATGCCGATGCGCGCCACCCGCCGCGGCTCGTGCGAGGTGACGACCTCGGCCACGAGGCCGCCGAGGCCGCCGAGCACGGTGTGCTCCTCGGTGGTGACCACGAGCGGGACGGCGGCCGCAGCCTCGGCGAGGGCCAGCGCGTCCACCGGCTTGAGGCTCGGCACGTGCATCACCCCCGCGCCGATCCCCTCCGCCGCAAGCAGGTCGGCCGCCGCCAGGGTCCGCGCGGTCTGCTGGCCCGTTGAGACCAGCAGCAGGTCGGCCCCGTCCCGGAGCCGGATGACGCGCCCGGGCTGGAATGCGTAGTCCGGGCCGAAGACGTCCGGGCCCGCCTCGCGGCCGAGGCGCACGTACATCGGGCCGGGGGTCGCGGTCGCCCAGCGCACGACGGCGGCGCACTCGGCCGCGTCGGCGGGCGCGAGCACCGTCATCGACGGCATCGCCCGCATGATCGCGAGGTCCTCGACGTCGATGTGGGTCATGCCGGAGAAGCCGAGCTGCAGGCCCGAGTAGGCGGCCCCGATCTTCACGTTGGCGCGGGTCTGGGCGACCGACATCCGCACCTGGTCAACCGCCCGGTGCGTGAAGAACACCGTGAACGACGACAGCCAGGGCACGAAGCCGAGCGAGGCGAGCCCGACGGCGGTGCCCACCATCCCCTGCTCGGCGATTCCCATCTCCAGGAACCGGTCGGGAAACGCCCGGGCGAACTTCTCCGCCTTGGTGGAGGTGGCGAGGTCGAGATCGGAA
>JAKAHL010000075.1 GCA_021815005.1 Chloroflexota bacterium | reverse complement strand
ACCCAGCGCACGGCGTCGCCGGTGAAGGTCAGCGTGGCCGCGGCGCCGGCGTCGGTGGCATAGGCCACGTGGCCGTCGAGGTACGCGCCGGCCGCGCTGCCCCAGCTGCCCTGGTAGGCAATCGCGCCGCTCCACTCCTCGATGGTCTGGGTGACGTGCTGGGGCGCCGGCGACGCCGTTGGCACCGGCGGCGCGCTGGGCGCGGGCAACCCCGCCGGGGCCGATGACGCGCCCGGGCTCGGCGACGACACTGCCCCGGACGACCCCGCGGGGTCCGGCGGGCCCTCATAGCGGCTGGCCGGCTGCATCAGCACCACCTCGCCGGTGGCGGTCGCAGCCGACACCCAGCCTCCCGCTGGCGCATAGGCGGCCAGTCGCGTCTCGTCGCCCAGCACGCTCACCCGGATCGTCACCCAGTTCACGGTCTGGCCTGTGAACGGCTCGATGTCGGGCAGGCTGTAGGTGACGGTCTCCCCGGGCAGGAGGTCAGCCGAGAGGGGCATCGAGATCAGCAGCGTCGGGCCCGTGCCCGGGGTGCTGCTCGGCGACGCGATGACCGTCACCACCGAGCGCCCGAAGCCGCCCTCGGGGTCGGCCGCTGCCAGCACGGGATCCGGGAGGGCGGGTATCGCCACGCGTCCGGTGTTGGTGACGGTGACCGAGGCGCTGACGCCCGCTCCGCCGGACTGCACGCCGACGCTGATGGCGAGGTCGCCCCACACCCGGACCTGGGCGGGCGGGATGGTGACGCGTTCGCCGCTGGGCAGCGCGGTGCCGTCGGCGTCGAGCATGTCCACCTGCAGCAGGTACAGCCCGGGCTGGCTGGGCGCCGCGATCGCGAGCCCGATCTCGCGCGCGTCCGAGGTCTTGCGCTCCGCCGCGATCGGCTCGGGCGGCGGCGCGGCGACGGGACCGCCCGGCGTGGCGGGCCCCATCGACGGCGCCGTGGCCGTTGGCGCCGTGGCCGTCGGCGCTGCGCTCGCCGTGCTCGAGGGCGCCGTGCCCGCCGACGGCGCACCCGCTGGCGCCGGGGCCGACGGGATCGCACTGGCGCTGGCGGCCGCGATCAGATCGGCATCGAGCGCGACCGGGACCCACGTGGCGCTGACCGCCATCGTGGGCGGCACGGGGCCGCCGGTCCACGCCAGGCTCACGGTGGCGGTGTCGCCGCCGTGGAGCGGGCCGCTCACCGCTGGCGCGGCGAAGCGGTGCGCGCTGCCGTCAAACCCGTCGAGGCGGATGGTGCTGGCGATCCAGCTCACGTGCGCTCCCCACTGGCCCGACGAGGACCAGCGAAGCTGCATGCCCCGCAGCGTGGGGGCGCCGCCCCACCATCGGGCGCCCGGCGTCAGGTAGAAGTCGCGCATGAACTTCGCCGTGGCGTCGATGTTCGCCGCGAAGCTGCCGAACGCCGTGGCGTAGCGGAAGGGATCGCGGTCGTAGGCGTTGTAGCCGAACAGGTTGTGCTTGAGCCGGGCGATGTCGCTCCTGCCCCAGCCTGACTCGAGCATGGCGGCCGCGAGCAGGAACCGCGCGTTGACGCCGTATCGCTGCTCGGCCCCCAGGAACGAGGCGCCCAGCGGGGGCAGCGGCGTGCTGGCGGCCAGGAACTCGTCGATCGCCCACGCGGTCGCCCCGCTCGCGGACAGCAGGTTGGTGTCCAGGGTGATCGCACCGCCGGCGTGGTAGGTCGTCGCGCGGGGCACGGAGGCGTTGGCCCCCGGGACGGCGAGGCCGAGGAGGAGGGTGGCGAGGACGGCGGTCAGGGCGGCCCGGGCCCGGCGGGGGAGATGGGTCATGGCCTCGGTCTGCGGTTGGCCGGGTCGCGGGGCGGCGGCGCCGGGTCGATGCCTTCGATGGCGATCCAAGCGCCCGGTCCCCGAGGCCGCGCGGGCAACTCCCCGATCGGCCCAGTCCCGGCGCGACGGACAGGCTATCAAGTGTTCCTTGGCGGCCGCCAACCCGCGCCTTGCGCCCGGCCCCTACGCGACGGCCCGCACGAGCAGCGTCAGCAGCGGCGCCACGAGCAGCGCCGGCAGCATGTCCGCCACCGGGACCTCGCGAACCTGGAGCATCCGGAGCGCGATCCCCAGCAGCAGGACGCCGCCCGTCGCGGTGACCGAGGCCACGAGCGCTGCCGGCAGCAGCGACCCGGCCAGCACCGCGACGATCGTGAGCGAGCCCTGCCAGACGCCCACAGGGATCGCCGCCGCCGCGACGCCCCAGCCCAGGGCCGCCGCGAACCCGATCGAGGTGAACCCGTCCAGGACGGACTTGAGCGCGAGCTGGTCGATGCCGTGGCCGAGGCCGTCGGACAGCGCGCCCAGCACCGCCAGCGGGCCGATGCAGAAGAGCAGCGACGCGTCCACGAAGCCCTCGATGAACCGCGCTCGCGCGGCATCGCCGCCATCGCCAGCCAGGTGCTGCTGGAGCCAGCCGCCGAGCGCCTCCATCCTGGCCTCGATCCCGACCAGCGAGCCCGTGATGCCGCCGATCAGCAGCGAGCCGAGCACGATCAGCAGCGGTGCCGCTCCGCCGACCGCCGCCACGAAAGTCGAGTCTTGGAGCGCCATCACGTTGAGGCCGCCGATCACGAGCACGACCAGCCCGAGGGCGTCGGTGACCGTGCGCTGCGTGCGCTCGGGCAGCCGCGCCCCGAAGGCGACGCCGACCGTGGAGCCGGCCAGGATCGCGAAGATGTTGACGACGGTGCCGAGCCCGGGCACGTGACCTCCTTGGGGGATGTCGCCATGCTACCGGCAGCGATCGGCCGGGCGCGGTCGTTCTGTCCCGCAGGCCCCGGTCAGCCGCGGGTCAGACCCCGGCGTCGTGCTCCACGGCGTAGGTCAGCGCAAGGACGCCGGTCGGCAGCGCCTTGGACGCCACGAGGCGGAGCGGGATCCTCCCGACGCCCTCCAGCAGATGGCGCCCCGACCCCACCACCACCGGGAACACAAGGAGGCGGAGCTCGTCGATCAGCCCGGCGCGGAGCAGCGACTGCGCGACGCTGATGCTTCCGTTGACCGCGATGTCGCCACCATCCTCCGCCTTGAGCCCGCGCACCGCGTCGAGGTGGTCGTGCCGGACGAGCTCGGCGTTGGCCCAGCCCACCGTCTCGAGCGTCGTCGAGAGGACCACCTTCCGCACGCCGTTGATGAACGGCGCGTACGGATCGTCCGCGGCGGTCTTGCCCGGCCAGTGCCGCGCCCAGTCCTCGTACAGGCGGCGGCCGAGCAGCACCGTGTCGGTCCGCGCCATCCCCGCGGCGACCTCGGCCCCGACGGCCGCGTCGAAGTACGGGCCCACGAACAGGTTGGGCGACTCGGCCACGCCGTCGGCCGAGACGAACAGGCCCACGTACAGCGCTCGCACCGCGCTACTCCTTCCCGATGTCCTCGTTCCACACGTCCGGGCGCCGGGCGATGAACCCGTCCATCAGCGCCCTGGGCTCAGGCAGGTCCAGGTTCACGACCTCCACGCCACGGGCGCGCAGCAGCTCCTCGCCGGGGGACAGGAACGTTCGGTTCTCGCCCATCACCACGCGCGGGATCTTGTACAGCAGGATCGCACCGGTGCACATGTCACACGGTGAGAGGGTGGTGTACATCGTGGCCCGGGCGTAGACGGCGGCCGGCAGGCGACCCGCGTGCTCGAGCGCGTCGGTCTCGCCGTGCCGGATGGCGCTCCCCTCCTGCACCCGCCGGTTGCGCCCCGCGCCGAGCACCCTGCCGTCGGCGACGAGGACCGCCCCGATGGGCACACCGCCCTCGTCGCGGCCGATCCGCGCTTGCTCGATCGCGACATCCATCCAGCGAAGGTCCTCGGGGTCTGCCGCCATCTGGTGCCTCCTGTCGGGTGGGGTGGGCGCCGCCAGCCTACGCCGATCCGGGTCGTGGCCCCGGGGTCGGCGGCCGCCTCCCGGCGGACCGGGCGCGGGCACGCGAGAATAGGCCGATGGATGGCGTCCCGCGATGACCGAGCAGCCCAAGCGCGCGCCCGTTGCCGGGGCGCATGGCGACGGCCCGGACCTCAGTCGCGCGGAGATCCTGCGCTATAGCCGCCACCTCCTGCTGCCCGAGGTGGCGCTCTCGGGGCAGCGCAGGCTCAAGGCGGCGCGCGTGCTGGTTGTGGGCGCCGGCGGGCTCGGCTCGCCGCTCCTGCTCTACCTTGCCGCCGCCGGCGTCGGGACCATCGGCGTGGCCGAGTTCGACACGCTGGACCTCACGAACCTGCAGCGCCAGGTCCTGTACACGACCGACGACGTGGGCCTCCCGAAGCTCGGCGCGGCCGTGGCCCGGCTGCGGGCGCTCAACCCCGAGATCGCCGTGGTGCCGCACGCGCTTCGGCTGGACAGCGGCAACGTCCTCGAGCTGTTCCGCGCCTACGACGTGGTCGCCGACGCGACCGACAGCTTCCCGACGCGCTACCTGGTGAACGACGCCGCGGTGCTGACCGGGCGCCCGTCCGTATACGGGAGCGTGTTCCGGTTCGACGGCCAGGTCAGCGTGTTCGGCGCCCCGGGCGGGCCGTGCTACCGGTGTCTGTTCCCGGAGCCGCCGCCCCCCGGCCTCGTGCCGTCCTGCGCCGAGGGCGGCGTGCTGGGGGTGCTGCCCGGGATCATCGGCTCGCTCCAGGCGCTCGAGGTTCTCAAGCTCGTCCTCGGTGTCGGCGACCCGCTGGTCGGGCGGCTGGCGCTGTTCGACGCGCTGGCGCCGGAGCTGCGCGAGGTCCGCGTCCCGCGCGACCCGGCCTGCGCGGTGTGCGGGGACAGCCCCACGGTCACCGCGCCCGTTGACTACGAGGCCTTCTGCGGGGTGCCCGGCCTCGGGCACGAGCCCGAGGCCACCGACCTGCCCATGGTCTCCGTCGAGGCGTTCCAGCGGCGCCGCGAGGCGGGGGACGCACCCCTGCTGCTCGACGTGCGGGAGCGGTTCGAGGCAGACATCGCCGCGATCCCGGGCGCGCTGCTCATCCCGCTGGGCGAGCTGCCGGCCCGGCTGCACGAGCTGGACACCGCCCGCGCATACACGCTGACCTGCCACTACGCGACGCGCAGCGCGCAGGCGTTCGAGCTGCTGCGCCGCGCCGGCTTCGGCCGCCTGCAGGTGCTCGACGGCGGCGTGGACGCGTGGGCGGCCCGGATCGACCCGTCGGTGCCGCGCTACTAGGGTCGCTGCCCCAACCGCCGCGCCTACCCCGTCCGCCGCGCCTCAGCGGGTCAGCGTGAACAGCCCGGCCGCGTTCTGCAGGACCACGCTCGTGACCGCGATCAGCACCCAGCCCGCGAGGCCCAGGATCAGCGGCCGCGGCCCGGCCCGCCGGAAGCGGTCGAGGTGCGTGCCGAGCCCCACGCCCGCGAGCGCGAGCACGGTCCCGATCTGCGCCACGGTGGCGGCCGCGTGCGCCACGCCCGTGGGAACCAGGCCGATGGTGTTGAGCAGCGACGCGCCGACGAACGCCACGATGAACCACGGCAGCGCCCGCTTGAAGGCCACGATCGCCCGCGTCCTCACGTCCTCCTCGTGGCCGCGCGAGGCGACGACCGCCGTGACCACCGTGATCGGCAGGATCATGAGCGTCCGCGACAGCTTCACCACCGCGGCGTAGGCGGCGGTGCCAGCGCCGAAGGCGAACGCCGCGGCCATCACCGACGAGGTGTCGTTGACCGCGGTGCCGGCCCAGATGGCGAAGGTCTGGGGCGCGAAGCCCACCGCGTGGGCGATGGCCGGGAAGGTGATGACCGCGGTGATGTTGAACACGAAGATGACCGACACCGCGTAGGCGATCTCGTTGGCCTCGGCGCCGAGCACCGGCGCCATCGCGGCGATCGCCGACGCTCCGCAGATCGACGTGCCGACGGTGAGCATGCCGCGCACGGGGTTGTCCACCTTGAGCAGCCGCCCCATGACGGTGATCCCGGTCATGCCGACCGCGAGCGTGCCGAGCATCACCGGCAGCGACGTGCCGGCCACCCGCAGCACCTCGCCCGCGTCCACCGACAGGCCCAGGGCCACGATCGAGAGCTGCAGCAGCCGCGTTCCCCAGACCGGCGCCGGGTCCACGATCGCCTTGTCGAGCGGGGCGCCCCCTCGCACGAGGGCCCCCACGAGGAGCGCGAGAACCGCCGGGCCGAGCACGGGCGCGAGGCCGCCGAGGAGCCACGCCACGACGGAGACGCCGACGATCAGCAGGGTCAGGGCGAGCCGTGGGTCGGCGAGCTGGCGCCGGGGCGATCGGGACGGCTCGCCCGACCGGTGGGGAATCGTTTCCATGGCGGCAGATCGTACGGCGACCACCCATTTCGTGCGATTGCCGGCCCGTGGTATCTTGTAGTCATGTCTACGACTTATCCGGCGTCAACCCCCGACGCCATTACTGCCGGGCGCCTGGAGGCAGGGCTGGGCTTTCGTCTCGGGCGGGCTCATCGGATCGTGCGCGGCGCCTGGCAGGCGCAGATCGCCGATCTCGGGTTGAGCGGCGCCCAGGCCAGCGTGCTGCGCGCGGTCGCGGAGCGCCCGGGCGTCGGCCTGCGGGAGCTCGCCCGAGCCCTGGGCACGGACCCGATGAACGCCAAGCGCCTCGCGGACGGCCTGGAGGCCGACGGGCTCCTCGCCTCCAGCGCGGACGCTGGAGACCGTCGCCTCCGCGTGCTCGAGCCCACCGACGCCGGCCTCGCCCTGGCGAGCGAGGTCCGGCAACGGGCCATCGCGTGGACGGCGACGCTTGAGAGCCTCGTCGGCCAGGCTGACATCGCCGCGTTCCTGGCCGTTCTCGACCGCCTCGAGCAGAGCCTCGCCGGCGCGGCCCCGACCCCTCACGACCCGACAGGAGCTTCCCGTGGCTGAGCCTGGCCCCGGCGTCACGCCGAACGCGAGCCGCGGCCTCGGGGGTTCGCTCCCGCCCGCTCTCGCGGTCCCCGCCTACCGCTGGTACTGGTCCAGCCAGCTCGTCTCGGGCATCGGCACCTGGGCCCAGACCCTCGCCCAGGCGTGGCTCGTCCTCCAGCTCACCAACAACTCGGCAGTGGCCCTGGGCACCGTGACCACGCTGCAGTTCCTGCCCATGCTCGTCTTCCCCCTGCTCGGCGGTGTCATCGCGGACCGGCTGCCGCGCCGCAAGCTGCTGATCTCAACCCAGGTCGGCGCGATGCTCCAGGCCCTGGTGCTGGGCGTGCTCGTGGTGTCCGGCCACGTGCAGTACTGGGAGGTCGGCGTGATGGCGCTGATCCTCGGTCTGACCAACGCCTTCGGCATGCCCGCCCAGCAGGCCCTCGTGCCCGAGATCGTGGGCCGCGACCTCGTCGGCAACGCCGTCGCGGTCAACAGCGTGCAGTTCAACGTCGCTCGGTTGCTGGGCAGCGGCCTCGGCGGCGTGCTGGTGGCGATCTTCGGCGTCGGCCCGACGCTCCTCCTCAACGCGGCCAGCTTCCTGCCGGCCATCGCGGTCCTGGTTGTCCTCCGCCCGGCACACGCCCGGCCGCCGCGCGCCCGCGAGGGTGCGGACGCCCAGCGGGGCGGGATCGGCTCCGAGATCGGCGCCGGCCTGCGCTACGCGCTCGGCACGCGGCGGATCCGCCGGATCCTGGCCCTGTTCGGGATCGTGGGCCTGCTCGGCTTCAACTGGTCGGTGGCCACGCCGCTGCTCACGGTGGCCCTCGGCACCGGCCCGGAGGGCCTCGGGGCGCTCCAGGCCGCGTTCGGGCTCGGCTCGCTCGCGGCCGGCATCGCGCTCATGCGCAGCCGGGGCGCGACGGAGCGCCGGTTCCTCATCGGCGGGTTCGGGCTCGGTGCCGTGCTGGTCGCGCTCGGGCTGTCGCCCTGGCACGATGCGAGCGTCGTCCTGATGCTGCTCGCCGGCCTCACGGGCGTCACGGCGTCAGTCAGCGCCAACACGCGGCTGCAGATGGCTTCGACGGACGCCTACCGCGGGCGCGTCATGAGCCTGTTCACGCTGCTCATGGGCGGCACGACGCCCATCGGCGCGCTGCTGCTCGGCGGGATCGCGCAGGCATGGGGCATCCAGACCGGCCTGATCATCTTCGGCTGGGCCGTCATTGCCGGGCTCGTGGCGGTGCTCGTCCTCGACCGCGCGCCGACGACGGCCGTGGCGGGCGACGCGCCGTCGTCCTCGCCGTCGGTCGGCTGACCCCGGACCGACGTCCCCTCTACCGGGTTGCCGTCTGGCCCGCCCGCTCCACGGCCCGCCATG
>JAKAHL010000074.1 GCA_021815005.1 Chloroflexota bacterium | reverse complement strand
GGTCCGTGATCGCCGTCAGGGTTGACTTGTTGGCCCACCAGATGGTCATCGAGGAGACGTGGAACTGGGCGGCGATCCCGGAGACCGTGTCGCCCTTCTTGACGCGGTACATCTGGATCAGCGCGGAGCCGTCCTCGACCGTCGTGTCGGGCGCGTAGCCGGTGACCAGCGTGCCGTCCGGGGAGACGACGCCGGGGCTCGGCGCCGGCGCGTCACTCGGCGCGGGCAAGGCTGCGCCCGCCGGCAGGGTCAGGGGCTGGAAGCTTGGCGCCTCCGTCTGGAGGCCAATCGCCGCCAGACCGGCGGGTATCGCGCTCGCGTCGATCGAGCGCACGCCGCCGTTGATCGCTAGGCGGGGGCTCGTGGCGCTGCCCTGGGCTGCGCCGACCGAGCCGGCCGGGGTGCTGGGCAGGAGCGTGAGGAGCGAGGCGGCAGCCACCAGGGCCGCGACGATGATCGGGAGGGCGCGCTCGGCCGTGGCAAACGGCCGGACCGCGGAGGCGAGCGCTGCGCTCAGCCTGCCGACGGGGGCGGCGGTGGTGCGACCGGCCCGGGGGCCCAGCGCCGCGAGCAGGGTCGCTCGCAGGTGGTGGAGACCGATCGAACGGGACAGGCGGTGGGCGGAGCGCGCGAGAGCGGGCTGACGACCGACGCCGTCGGTGGACTTCTGCAATACGGCCTCCTGGGCGAGGACCTGACGCGGGGCGAGAATTGCCGCCGCCGATCCCCTCGGGTGCTGGTCGTGCACCGAAGCTTTGTGGCCGCCGAAAGCGTCCCTGCGACCAGCTCCGATCGCCCGACCGTAACAGACCGCACCTTGCCCGGTCAAACCGCGCACCCTCGATCAGGGGGTGCCACCCGGACTGTTGACCTAGTCCAAAGAGCCCGAACCTAGGTGAATATCGCAGCGCCTGCGGAGTCGGTGAACGATTCCTAACCTGCCCGCCGTCACGCGCGGGCGGTCGCCACGCGTCGCAGGGCGCCCGCGGCAGGGCGATGGCGCACGCCGGACTGGGAGCGTCTCGCCCTGCCGCGCGCGGTGCCGTCGCGGGCCTTCGCGGGCCCCGTCACACCGTCCTCGCCGTGGCGTGGCGCCTCGCTGGCACCCTCCCCGCGGTTCGCGTCAGTCCAGCGGCCTGTTGAGCGTGCCCAGGAACTGCGCGTTGGTCTCGGTCTTGGCGATCCGGTTGAGGAGCAGCTCGATCCCCTCGTTGGAGCCGACCGCGGACAGCATCCGGCGCATCGTCCACACCAGCTTGAGTGTCCCCTCCTCGAGGAGCAGCTCCTCGCGGCGGGTGCCGGAGCGCTGGACGTCGATGGCCGGGAAGATGCGCTTCTCGGCGAGCTTGCGGTCCAGGATGAGCTCCGAGTTGCCGGTGCCCTTGAACTCCTCGTAGATCACGTCGTCCATGCGCGACCCGGTGTCGACGAGACAGGTCGCGATGATCGTGAGCGAGCCGCCCTCCTCGATCTTCCGCGCGGCGCCGAAGAAGCGCTTGGGCGGGTACAGCGCGATCGGGTCGATGCCGCCCGACAGCGTGCGGCCGCTGGGCGGGAGCGCGAGGTTGTACGCGCGCGCGAGCCGGGTGATCGAGTCCAGCAGGATCACCACGTCCCGGCCGGTCTCCACCTGGCGCTTGGCGATCTCGAGCGCCATCTCCGCGACGTGCGTGTGGTTTTCCGTCGGCTCGTCGAACGTGGAGCTGATGACCTCGCCGTGGACCGAGCGGCGCATGTCCGTGACCTCCTCGGGCCGCTCGCCGATGAGCGCGACCATCAGGAGGATGTCCGGGTAGTTGGCCGTGATCCCGTTGGCGATGCTCTTGAGCAGCATCGTCTTGCCGGCCTTGGGCGGGGAGACGATCAGCGCGCGCTGGCCCTTGCCCAGCGGGTTGACCAGATTGACGAGACGCTGGCTGAGGTTCTTGGGGTCCGACTCCAGATTGATCAGCTCGATCGGGTGGATCGGCGTGAGGTCCTGGAAGACCGGACGGCGCCGGGCGGTGTCGGTGTCCACGCCGTTGACGGTGTCGACGCGGATCAGGCCCCAGTATTTCTCGCCCTCGCGAGGCGCCCGCACCGCGCCGATGACGCGGTCGCCGATCCGGAGGCCGAACCGGCGGACCTGGCTCGAGGAGACGTAGACGTCCTCGGGGCTCGGCAGCAGGCCGTGGCGGCGCATGAAGCCGTAGCCCTCGTCCACGATGTCGAGGATGCCGAAGGCGTAGTCCAGCCCGGCGCGCTCGGTCTGGGCCTGGAGGATGAGGTCCACCAGGTCCTCTGGGCGGTCCACCTTGGCGTCGATCTCGAGGCCCCGGCCGATCTCCCGGAGCTCCTTCACCGACATCTCGCGCAGGTCGCGGAAGTCCAGGTCGTTCCGTTCGCGGGCGGCCTCGATCTCGGCGACCTCGTCCTGCTCGGTCACCGGCAGGCGGCTCGTCTGGGGTCGGCGGCGAGAGCGGCGGTTGCGGCTCGGGCGCTGGTCGGGGCCGTTCGGCATGGAAGGAGGTTCCCTCGGGGGTGCGTGCGACGCGGGTGAGGACCGGTCGGGATGGGCGCGCCACGGGCCGTGCTTCGCGCGGAATCGCGGGAACGTCGCGCGCGACCGGTGGGGGTAGCTGAATCATATGGACGCCGCGCCACGGCGTCAACGTCATCCTTCGCCGCGAGGTTGCGGGGTGGCCGAGCCGGGCGAGCTACCGCGCGGGGCCAGCCGCCCGTCGCGCTACGAGGCGGAGGCCGACTCCGTCGCGCGGTCGTCATCGCCAAGGCCGTGGCCCACGGGCCTCAGCACCGGATCGGCGCCGTTGCGCAGCGCGAGCGCCGTCGCCACGAAGCCGTGGAACAGCGGGTGCGGGCGCTCCGGCCGGGACTTGAACTCGGGGTGGAACTGACTGGCCACGAACCACGGGTGGTCGCGCAGCTCGACAACCTCCACCAGGCGCCCGTCCGGCGACGTGCCGGACAGGACCATCCCGGCCCCCTCCAGGGTCGCGCGATACCGGTTGTTGACCTCGAACCGGTGCCGGTGCCGCTCGTAGATGACCTCGGTCCCGTACACGGCCCGGGCCTTGGAGCCCGGAGCCAGCTTCGCCGGGTAGAGGCCCAGGCGCATCGTGCCGCCCTTGTCCTCCACCTCCCGCTGGTCGGGCATGAAGTCGATCACGGGGTTCGCGGTGAACATGTCGAACTCGGTGGAGTTGACGTCATGGCTGCCGAGGGCGTCGCGGGCGAAATCGATGACCGCACACTGCAGGCCGAGGCACAGGCCCAGGTACGGCTTGCCGTGGGTGCGGGCCCAGTGGGCGGCGAGCACCTTGCCCTCGATGCCGCGGTGGCCGAACCCGCCCGGGACCAGCACGCCCGCCGCGCCGGCGAGGATCTCCTCGACGCTGTCGGCGTCCAGCTTCTCGCTGTCCACCCAGCGGACCTTGGCGTCCACGCCGTTCGCCCAGGCAGCGTGACGGAGGGCCTCGGTGACCGACAGGTACGCGTCCGGCAACTCGATGTACTTGCCCACCAGCGCCACCTCGAGCGCGGGCTTGGGCGCCTTGATCCGCTCGACGAGCGCGCGCCAGGACGCGAGGTCCGGGATGGCGTCCGGGTCGCCCAGACCAAGCTCGCGCACGACGCGGCGGCCGAAGCCGAAGGCCTCGAACTGGAGGGGCACTTCGTAGATGGTGCTGGCGGTGGGCGCCGGGATGACCGCCTCCACGTCCACATCCGTGAACAGGGCGATCTTCTCGCGGATCTCGTCGGGCACGTCCGAGTCCGAGCGCAGGACGATGGCGTCCGGCTGGATGCCGATGCCGCGGAGCTCCTTGACGCTGTGCTGGGTGGGCTTGGTCTTGAGCTCGCCCGTGGCGGCCAGTGCCGGCAGCAGCGTCACGTGGACGTAGAGCACGTTGTGGCGCCCGACGTCCTTGCGCATCTGGCGGATCGCCTCGAGGAACGGCAGGCTCTCGATGTCGCCCACCGTGCCGCCGACCTCGACGATCACCACGTCCGGCTCGCCGTCACGCGCCACGCGCGTGATGCGCTCCTTGATCTCGTTGGTGATGTGCGGGATGACCTGGACGGTGCCGCCGAGGTAGTCCCCGCGGCGCTCCTTGGCGATCACCGCGGAGTAGATGCGGCCGGTGGTCACGTTGGAGGCCTGCGAGAGGTTCTCGTCGATGAACCGCTCGTAGTGGCCGAGGTCCAGGTCAGTCTCGGCCCCGTCGTCGGTGACGAAGACCTCGCCGTGCTGGTACGGCGACATGGTCCCCGGGTCCACGTTGATGTACGGGTCCAGCTTGAGGATGGAGACCTTGAGGCCCCGCGCCTTGAGCAGGCGCCCGACAGAGGCGGCGGTGATGCCCTTGCCGAGCGAGGAGGTGACTCCTCCGGTCACAAAGACATACTTCGCCATGGGCTCACGTCCTCCGGGGTTTCTCTCATGCTAGCGATTCCGGCGCCCCGGGACAACCCGAATCGGGTTGCGATTGGGGTTCGGGCCGCCATCCGCGAACCCCGCCGGGCCGCGCGGCATACTCGACGGCGCGACCGCCCGCCACCCGTCGGGCACGCGCAGGAGGTCCCATGGAGTTCGCCGAGGTGGTCATGAGGCGCCGCGCGGTGCGCCGGTTCCGCGACGGCGGCGTGGACCGCGAGGTCCTCGAGCGGATCGCGCGGCTCGCCCAGCGCACGCCGTCGGCGGGGTTCTCGCAGGGCCAGCGGCTGGTGGTCGTGACCGACCCCGTCGCGCGCCGGCAGGTCGGCGCCGTGTGTGGCGAGGCGGAGTACGAGCCCGAGTTCGGGCGCTGGATCAGCGAGTGCGCTGCCCAGTTCGTCCCCTGCGTCTCCGAGCAGGTCTACCACCGCCGCTACCAGGAGGCGGACAAGACCGGGGACGACGGCGGCGAGATCGAGTGGCCCGTGCCCTACTGGTGGGTGGACATCGGGGCCACCATGCAGACCATCATGCTCGCCGCGGTGAGCGAGGGGCTGGGATCCGGCTTCGCGGGGCCGGCCATGGGCGTGGCGCCCCTGCGCGCAACGCTGGGCATCCCCGACGAGTTCACGCCGATCGGGGTGATGCCGGTGGGAATCCCGCTGCCGGACACCCGCTCGCCGTCGCTGCGCCGCGGCTGGGTGCCATTCGAGCAGTTCGCCCGCTGGGAACGCTGGGGATAGCGGGCGCCGGCGCCGGTGGCGAGCCTCAGCCCCTCGACCCCCAGGCCTCCGGCCCGCAGACCATGGGCCGCCGCACGGGCCCCGGCGCGGCCGCGGGGTCGGCGGCGAACGCCGCCAGCTGCTCGTCGAGCCAGGCGTCAACCTCGGCGAACGACGCCCACGGGCGCCAGGCGAGACCCGCCTCCGCGCAGATCTGGACGAGCCCGTCCTTCGCGAACACGACATCCGCGTACGCCGCGGCCCACCGGTCGGACTCGCCGTCGCCCACGAACGCCACGCGCCGCCCGGCGGCCTGGTGCGCCAGGACGCGATTCCGCTTGCAGGTGCCGCAGACGGGGCACGACGGGTTGCCGTACGGGAACTCGACGCTCGTGTGGTCAGGGCCGAATCGGGTGGCGCCCGAGGCGATCGGCACCCACGCCGAGTCCAGCCGCTCGAGCGCGGACCCGATGTAGAACCCGAACCCGTCGGAGACCACCTCCATCACCACGCCGGCCGCCCTCGCCCGCCCGGCCAGGGACGAGAACGTGGTGTCGAGCGGCACCGACGCCGCGGCGGCCAGCAGTCGGTCGGGCCGGGGCGGAAAGTCGCGGGCGGCCTCGCGCATCATGTCCGGCCACGTCAGCCGGCTGCCCTCCTGCCACGGCAGCGATCGCCCGGGCGCGAGGTTGGCGAGCATCACCGCCACGGTCACGTCGCCGCGGGCGAGCGTCCCGTCGAAGTCCACGAGCACCGCCAGGGGCGGCTGGCCGGGCCGCAGCGGCGGCACCAGGGCGGGAGCGTCGGTCATGCCCGGGCCGAGCTCACGGGCGCGCCAGCCCGCGCAGGGCGGCCGGCAGCGCGGCCGTCCTTCGGGTGGTCACGACGCCCAGCACGATGACCACGCCGCCGACCACCTGCGCCAGCCCGACGGGCTCGGCCAGGAGCAGCGCCCCCAGGGCCACGGCGCCGGCCGGAACCAGCAGCTGCATCGCCGAGGCGCGGGTCGGGCCGACGAGCCGGATGGCGTTGAACACCAGGACGTTGGCGACCCCCGCCGCGAGCGCGCCCGAGTAGAGGATCCCGCCCACCGCGGCGAGCGGGACGGAAGCGGGCGGCGCGGTCACCGCGTCCCAGATGCCGAACGGCACGAGGAACGCGAACCCGCCGAGGACCGTCCAGGCGGTTGCGGTCAGCGGGTCCACATGCCGCAGCACGCGGGTTCCGGCGACCGTGTACACCGCCCACAGGAGCGCGGCCGTGAGCGTCAGCGCGTCGCCCGTGAGCGAGTCACCCAGCGCCATGCCCGCGCCCGCCCCGACGACGATCGCGACGCCGGAGAACGCGATCAGGGCACCCGCGAGCTTGGGCGGCGTGAGTCGGTCGAGGCCGACGGCCCCGGCCATGAGCGCCGTGGCCACGGGCGAGGCCGCCACCAGCAGCGACGAGTCCCCCGCGGTGATCTGGGTCAGGCCGACCGTCCAGAGCACCTGATAGGCGCCGAACCCCACCATGCCCAGGCCGAGCAGGGGCAGCGTGTACCGCCCGGGCGGCCGGATGGCGCCGTTCCGCCACCGGACCAGCAGCAGCAGGGTGAGGGCGGCGACCGCATACCGGGTGGCGGTGAAGGTGAGCGGGCCGAGGACGCCGATCGAGGCCTTGACGACCACGTAGTTCGCCGACCAGACGAGCACCGTGAGGAGCACGCCGGCCTCGGCGATCCGGCGCTCGCGCGCGGACACGACGACGCCCGCCGGGCTGGCGGGCGTCATTGGCGGGTTCGACGGACCTGCGGCACTCGCCACAGGCGGGACGGTGTCGATCAGGCGCCTTCCTGCTCGAGCTCGAGCGCCTCCTCGTCGTCCTCCTCGGTCAGCTTGAGCCAGACGAACAGGCCGGCCAGCACGATCAGGGGGATGACGATCATCGCGCCCAGGGTGATCCCCAGGGCGACCGCAACAGTCCGCAGCGCCTTCATGGGCGGGACCTCCTCTGCTACGACGTGATGACCGAGATTGTGCCGCCTGCCCGGCAACCTGTCATTTGCCCGAGCCCGGCCCCGTGGCCGACGCGGCACTGGCGGACGCGATCCGGGCGCGCATCGACGGCGCGCGCGCGACCAGCCCCTCGACATCCTCCGCGGTGAACTCCGCGAGCACGTGGTGCGTGCCGGTCTGGCCGGTGGTCAGCAGCCGCACCACGTAGGCGCCCCCCTGCTCGAACAGGAAGACGTCGCGGGGCTTCTGCTCGTCCATCCAGCGGCCGATGACGCGCAGGGCCTGCTCGTGGGGGCCGGCCTGAGGGGTGCCCGGCGGGTTGCCGGTCCCGCGGCGCCTGACCGCCTCCTCCATGAACTTGGCGATGTCCTCGTCGACGTAGGACAGCGTCTCCTTGACGACCGAGCCCACCACCTCGGACCAGCCGCCGGCGCCCGACTGGGTGGCGACGAGGCCCTGGACGACGTAGCCGTCGGGCACCTCGAGCAGCAGGATGTCGCGCATGCCGCGGCGGTCGAGGAACGCGCCGATCGACCGGAACACCTCCTCGAAGTCCTGGCGCGGGCTTCCCTCGTAGATCCGCATCGAGCCTCCTTGGCGGCGCGCCGCCCCCGTGTGGCGCCCGGGCCTACGAGCCGGTGGTCCGGTCGAGGAGGCCCCGGTCCCTCGCCCGACGCTCGCTCCCGCGGAACAGGGCGGTCGCGACGAGTGTAGTCACCGCCCCAGTCAGGAACAAGGCGGCCAGGATCACGGCCGGCCCGGGGGCGTCGGTGCCGGTGACGGCCGTCCACAGCGAGCCGGCGCCGCCGATCGCCGACGGGCCGTCGGGGATGATGGCGCGGCGCACGCCCGCGACCCACCAGGTCACCGGGTTCAGCAGCCCGAGCGCCTCGAGCGGACGCGGCAGGATCGCCAGCGGGAAGACGACGCCCGACACCAGGAACATGGCGCCCGAGAAGGCGTCCGGGTAGTTCCAGGACTCCTGGCGCGTCTGCAGGCACACGGCCGCGAGCCCGATGCCGAGGGCGAGCACGGGTGGCAGGCCCAGCAGCATCGCGGCCAGCAGCAG
>JAKAHL010000073.1 GCA_021815005.1 Chloroflexota bacterium | reverse complement strand
CCGCAGGCTGGACGAGGTGGACGTGCGCCTGCCGGAGGGCGAGCGCCCCCTGGCCGGCGGCCGTTGGGCCCCGGCACCCGGCCGC
This sequence comes from Chloroflexota bacterium, assembly GCA_021815005.1. Classification (GTDB taxonomy): domain Bacteria; phylum Chloroflexota; class Limnocylindria; order Limnocylindrales; family CSP1-4; genus CAIXZV01. Next base: position 8,150 of record JAKAHL010000073.1, on the reverse strand, counting down.
CGCCACCGCGCCGACCGACCGGCCGACGGGGAGCTGCTGGGTCCCGTGCCCGGCAAGGCCACGCGCTGGCGGCTGGTCACCGGCGACCATCGCGCGCCGATCACGTCCGCCGTGTCGGGGATCGTCACCGAGGTCCGTCCCGGCGCCCTGATCCGCATCCGGGTCGCCGGCCTGGCGCTCCGCGGAACGCTCGCGGTCGGCACGACCTCGCGCGGTCGGCTCGAGCTGGCGACGGACCCGTTCGGCGAGCTCCGTCCCGGCGGCATCGACGTGGGTCGGACCGGGAGCATCCTGGTGGTCGGCTCGCGGATCGACGCGGAGGCGCTCACCCGGGCGCGCGCCATGGGCGTGCGGGGCATCATCGCGGCCGCGATCGCCGGCAAGGACCTGCGCGACTTCCAGGCCTCTGAGCGGCGGCAGCGGGCAGCCCTCCACATGCCCGAGCCGTTCGCCGTGCTCGCCCTCGACGGTGCGCTGCGACGCCCGATCGCGACCCCGCTGGCGGCGCTGCTCGAGCGGCTGGCCGGCCACGAGGTCGCGCTGCTCGTGGACCCGCCGGCGCTCGTGTTCGACGGCTCGGCCGTCGATCTGCCCGAGGTGGCGCCCGACTGGGTCCGCGTGCGGTCGGGCCCCAACCTGGGCGCCGAGGGAAGGGTGCTCGAGCCGGCGGGCCTGTGGCGGTTCGCCGGCGGCGTCCACCTCGAGGCTGCGCGCGTGCAGCTCGACGGCGAGCCGAGCCCGGTCGTCCTGCCGCTTGGCGATCTCGAGCGCTTCGGCTGACGTGCCGGGCGCCCGTCCCGTCGCACCCGTCGCGCGGTTCGGCTACCCTCCCGCGTGATGCCCCACCCCGCCCTCCGCGAGCGCGTCGTCGAAACGCACGACCCCGCGGCAACCCGTGACCTCGCCGCGCGGCTCGCTCATGCGGCCCGCCCGGGCGATCTGCTGTGCCTGGTGGGCGACCTCGGCGCGGGCAAGACCCAGTTCGCCAAGGGGTTCGCGGCCGGCCTCGGCGTCGATGGCGTCGTGAGCTCGCCCACGTTCGTGCTGATGGCCGAGTATGCGGGCCGGATCCCGATGTTCCACCTGGACCTCTACCGCCTCGCGGACGCCGCCGACGCGCTCGCTGGCGGGCTCCTTGACGAGCGCCAGCTGGAGGGCGTGGTCCTGGTGGAGTGGGCCGAGCGGCTGGGCGACGCGCTGCCCGCGGGGCGGCTCGACGTGCGCATCGACGGGACCGGCGACGAGGACCGGAGGATCACGCTGCGGGCCGGGTCGGACGCGTACGCGCGGTATCTGGAGGCGGCGGCATGACCCAGCGCGGGCCGATCCTGCTCATCGACACGGCCACGACACGTGCCGTGGTGGCGCTGGGCACCGCCGAGGGCGCCCTGATCGAGCAGCGCCGGTGGACCGCCGGCTACCGCCACGGCGAGGAGCTGCTGGCGCGGACCGGCGCGCTGCTCGGGGACCGCCACGTGACGCTCTCGGACCTCGGGGCGATCGCGGTGGGCACCGGTCCCGGGGCGTTCACCGGCCTCCGCGTCGGGATCGCCACCGCCAAGGGCCTCGCGCACGCGCTCGGCCTGCAGATCGTGGGCATCGCCACCGGACTCGCCCTGCTCGATGCGGCCCGCGCCGCGGACCCGGCCGCCTCGGGGCTCGTCCTGGTGGCACCCGCCGGGCCCAACGACCGCGTGCTGCTCCGGCTCGGGGAGGCGGCGCGGATCGTGCCGGGCGGGGCGGACCTCGGGCTGGCCGCCGACGAGCGGCTGGTGGCCGTGGACCTGGCCGGCCGGGCGCCGCAGGAGGCGGTCTCGCTGGGCGAGGCCGCCGTGGACGGTCTGGCGGCCGCGATGCTTCGGATTGGCGCGGCCCGCCTGGCGGCGGGCGACACCGACGACCTCGCAACGCTCGTGCCCGAATACGTGACGTTGCCGCGCGGGATACGCATGCCGCTCCCCGACGAGGGCGTCGAGATGAGCGGCTCCGAGCCCGGACCCGCCGCGGGTGGCGCCAGGCCGTGAGCGACCCGCAGCCGATCCTGCTGATCCGACCGATGCGCATCGCGGACCTGCCGGCCGTCCAGGTGATCGAGCGCGCGTCGTTCACGACGCCCTGGCCCGAGCGCGCCTACCGCCAGGAGATCGAAACCAACCGTCTGGCGCAGTACGTGGTCGCCGTCATGGGCGAGCAGGTGGTGGCGTATGGCGGCCTCTGGCTGATGGTGGACGAGGCGCACGTCACGACGTTCGCGGTGGACCCGCGGTACCGCCGCCGGCGCATCGGCGAGCGGCTGCTCCTGGCGCTGCTCGACCTCGCCCGGCAGCGCCAGGCCCGCGAGGCCACGCTCGAGGTCCGTCTGTCCAACCTGCCGGCGCGTCGCCTGTACGAGAAGTACGGCTTCCGGCCGGTCGGCATCCGGCCGCGCTACTACAGCGACAACAACGAGGACGCGCTGATCATGACCACCGAGCCGCTGGAGCTGCCCGCGATGCGGGATCGGGTCGCCCGCCTCCGTACGGCCCTCGACGCGTCCCCGGCGCCCTCCGCCGAGCCGAGCGAGCCTGCGCCCGGGGAGCCGCTCCGGTGAGCGGGCCGCTCCTGCTGGCCGTCGAGTCGTCCTGCGACGAGACGGGCATCGCCCTGGTCGAGGACGGCCGTCGCATCCATGCCAACGTGGTGGCGAGCCAGGTGGCACTCCACGCGCCCAGCGGCGGGATCGTCCCCGAGGTCGCGGCCCGTGCCCACCTGCGCTGGATCGTGCCGGTCCTCGACGAGGCGCTGGCCACTGCCGGCGTGACGATGCGCGACGTGGACGGCGTGGCGGTGACCTACGGGCCGGGCCTGGCGGGCTCGCTGCTGGTGGGGATCAACTTCGCCAAGACGCTCGCCTGGGCGCACCGCAAGCCGCTGGTGCCGGTCAACCATCTCGAGGGGCACCTGTACGCGGGCTGGCTGCTGGACCCGGGCGAGGCCGAGCACGACGCGCCGCCGTTCCCGCTGGTGGCGCTCGTGGTGTCGGGCGGGCACACCTTCCTCGTGGAGATGCGCGACCACCTCGACTACCGGTACCTGGGCGGCACGGTTGACGACGCGGCCGGCGAGGCCTTCGACAAGGTCGGCCGGCTGCTGGGCCTGGGCTACCCGGGCGGCCCGGCCATCTCCCGCGAGGCGACCAGGGCCACCGCGTACGACCGCGTCTTCCCACGGGCCTGGCTGCGCGACACCTATGACGTCAGCTTCTCCGGGCTCAAGACCGCGGCCCGCCGCATCGTGACGCAGGCACGCGCCGACGAGGGCCTGCCCGCGGACGGGCGCGAGGGCGACCTGGCCGCCGCGACCGTTGCCGAGTTGGCCTGGGGCTTCCAGGACAGCGTCGTGGACGTCCTGACGACCAAGACCATCCGCGCGGCGGAGGAGGTCGGCGCGCGAGGCATCGTCCTCGGCGGCGGCGTCGCGGCCAACGGCGCGCTGCGGGCCCGGATCAGCGGCGAGGCGGAGGCGCGCGGCCTGGCGCTGGTCATCCCGCGGCCCGGGCTGTGCACCGACAACGGCGCCATGATCGGCGCGGCAGGTGCGCGGCGGTTCGCCGCGGGGGTGCGGGCGGGCCTGGAGCTGGACGCCCGGCCGTCGCTCCCGCTCGCGCGCCCGGCGGCGACGAGCTCGTGAGCGACCTGCGCCTCGACCCGCGGCATGTCCGGCGGGTCCTCTCGTCGGCTGGCCTGCACGCGCGTCACCGGCTCTCGCAGAACTTCCTCGCCGACGTGGAGGTGCTCGAGGGGATTCTCGCGGAGGCGGACCCGAGACCGGGCCGCGCGGTGCTGGAGATTGGCCCCGGCCTCGGGATCCTCACAGGAGGCCTGCTGGCCTCCGGCGCGGCGGTCACGGCCGTGGAGCTCGACAGCGGGCTGGCCGCGTATCTGCGCGACGCCTACGTCGCCGAGCTCGAGGCGGGCCAGCTGCGCCTGATCGAGGGCGACGCGCTCGACCAGGACCTCGTCCGGCTTGTGGAGCCGCCCTACGACGTGGTCGCCAACCTGCCGTACCACATCACGAGCCCCATCATGCACCGGCTCCTCGGCCAGCCGCCCCGAGCCGGGCGCCTGGTCCTGATGGTCCAGCGCGAGGTGGCCGAGCGGATCGCGGCGCCCGTGGGCGAGATGAGCTACCTCTCCGTGTTCGTCCAGTACCACGCCCGGGCCCGCGTGGCCTTCCGCGTCCCGCGCGAGGCGTTCGAGCCCGCGCCCAAGGTCGAGTCGGCCGTGCTGGTGCTCGAGCCGTACGACACCGACGACCGGCTCGACGCCGCGGCCGAGGACCAGCTGTGGCGGCTTGTGCAGGCGGGCTTCCGCGAGCGGCGCAAGATGCTCCACAACGTCCTGCGCCGCCAGCTGCCGATCGAGGCTGGGCGCGTGGACGCCGCGCTGGCCGCCGTCGGCATCGCGCCGGACCGGCGTCCGCAGACCGTCGCGGTGGGGGAGTGGATCGCGCTGTCGGAGGCGATCGGGCCGCTCCCGGGCGGGCGCTGAGCCGCCTCCGGGTGCGCCTGCGTCGCCCTGGACGCGGTCGCGGCGACCGAGTTGTCAGGCATAGGATCACGAAGCGCCCCCGTGCCGACAGGAGACCCGGTGCCTGACGCCCTGATCCAGACCCGCAACCTCGTCAAGCGGTACGGCGACAAGATCGCCGTGAACGACGTCAGCTTCGACGTGCGCGGCGGCGAGGTGTTCGGCTTCCTCGGGCCCAACGGCGCCGGCAAGACGACCACGATCAAGATGATCGTGGGCCTCCTCCAGCCGACGTCGGGCGTGGTGCGGGTCGCCGGCCACGACGTCGGGGCGGATCCGCTCGGCGCCAAGGCCGCGAGCGGCTACGTTCCCGACTCGCCAAACCTGTACGCCAAGCTGAGTGGCCGCGAGCTGCTGCGCTTCGTGGCGGACCTCTACAGCCTCGACCGGGGCCACGCCGCGCGCCGCATCGACGAGCTGCTCCGGATGTTCGACCTGGCCGCCGCCGCGGACGACACGATCGATTCCTACAGCCACGGGATGCAGCAGAAGACCGCGCTCGCCACCGCGCTGCTGCACGACCCGCGCGTGCTCGTGCTCGACGAGCCGACGGTCGGCCTCGACCCCAAGTCGGCGCGGCTCATCAAGGACATCCTGCGCCAGATGGCCGACCGCGGGTCCGCGGTGATGCTCTCGACGCACATCCTCGAGATCGCTGAGCGCATGTGCGACCGCGTCGGGATCATCGACCGGGGCCAGCTCATCGCCGTGGGCACGATGGACGAGCTGCGGGCGCTCGACTCGTCGGGCCAGGCGAGCCTCGAGGACATCTTCCTGGGTCTCACGGGCGGCGCGGAGGTCGCCGAGCTCGCCCGCGTCCTGCAATGAGCACGCTCGCCCAGATGCCGGCGGAGCGGGCCCCCGACGGGCGGGTCCTGCCGGCCGTCCGCAAGCTCCTGCGGCTGCGGATCCGGATCGCGTTGAGCGGCATTCGCCGTGCGACCGGGCGCGCCCGGATCGGCACGGCCATCGGAGCGCTGCTGCTGCTCGCGCTTGCCGTTTTCCTGCTGGCGGCGAGCTGGCGGCTGCTGGACTTCCTGCGCTCGCCCGGGCTCGCGCACGACCTCGGGACCGACACCGCGCCGGTCCTTGCCTCCATCCCGGTCCTGATCCTGACGGGGCTGTTCTTCGCGATCCTGCTCACCAGCTTCGGCGGGCTGCTCCAGGGCCTGTACCTGACCGGGGACATGGACTTCCTGCTGGCCACGCCCGTGCCCATCCGGGCGGTGTTCATCGCCAAGGTCGTCCAGACGGTGGTCCCGGTGCTCGCCCTCATCAGCCTGTTCGGGCTGCCGGTGCTCGTCGGCCTCGGGCTGTCCGGCGGCTACACGCCCCTCTACTACCCGCTACTCCTTTTGGTGATGGCCGTGCTCACCCTCGCCGCCGCCGGCCTGTCGTCGCTGCTGGTCATGCTGGTGGTCCGCGTCATGCCGCCGCGCCGGGCCGCGGAGATCCTCGCCTTCATCGGCGCGATCGTCGCGGTGGGCCTCTCGCAGGCGGTCAATCTGAGCCATGCGCTGGGAGGCGATGGCGGCTCCGTCTCCAGGTCCCAGATCAGCGGCATGCTCCTGGTCGCGAGCACGCCCTGGCTCCCGCTCAACTGGGCCGGACGGGGCCTGGTCGAGCTGGGCGAGGGCCACTGGCTGCCGGGCCTGCCCTTGGTCGCCCTGGTGATCGGCGCGGGGTGCGCCGCCTTCTGGCTGGCCGTGCTGACGGCCGAGCGCTGGTACTACTCGGGGTGGGCCGGGATGCAGGCGATCGGGCGCACGGCCAGGTCCCGGCGGACCCGGACGCCCAGCGCGGGCGCCTCGGCAGATACGACCCGGCCTCGGCTGGCGCGCCTGGTGTCGCCGCCCGTCTGGGGCCTGCTCTGGCGCGACGCGCTCACGCTCCGCCGAGACCTGCGGAACCTCTCCCAGCTGGTCACGCCCCTGATCATGGGCGTGGCCTACACGCTCCTGCTGTTCCGCGGCGGCTCCTCGCCGGGCGGCCCCTCGCCGGGCGGCCCCGCCGCCGGCGACCTCGCCGAGCCGCTGCGCCTCGTCCTCTCGTACAGCGGCGTGGGCCTGTCGCTGTTCGTCGGCTCGATGCTGCTCGCCCGGCTGGCCAGCACGTCGTTCTCGCGCGAGGGCCGGTCGTACTGGCTCGTCAAGGCGGCACCGGTGCGCACGAGCCAGCTCCTGGTGGCGAAGTTCGCCGTGGCGTACCTGCCCGTCCTCCTGCTCGCGGCCGCGTTCACGGTCGCGATCGCGATCGTGCGCGAGATGAGCCTCGCCGCCTTCGCCTACAGCCTCGCCGCATCGGCGCTGTGCCTCGCCGGGATGACCGGCATCCTCCTGGCGTTCGGCGTCCTGAGCGCGAACTTCACCTGGGACGACCCGCGCCAGATGGGCGGCGGGGCCATGGGCTGCGTGGGACAGCTGGTCGCGATGCTCTACATCCCGCTGGCCTTCGGCCTGTTCGTCGGGCCGATCGCGCTGGCGAGCCTGCTCGGCCTGCCGCTCGTCGAGGGCCACCTCGTCGGGCTGGTCCTCGGCTCGACCGCGGCGCTGTGGGCCGCGATCGTCCCGCTCCGGAGGGTCCGGGGCCGCGTCGCCCGGCTCGACGAGACGGCATGATGGGCAACGCACCGCGGCGACCCGCGGCCAGGACGCGACGAGGACCCAGATGACCGACCCCACCCGCCGCCTCGCCCCGGTGGTGCGCCTCGCCCCGGCCAAGGTGAACCTCACGCTCGCGGTGCTGGGGCTGCGCGCGGACGGCTACCACGAGCTCCACAGCGTGATGGTCCCGACCGGCGTCGCGGACCGGCTGTCGCTCGCCGCCCTGCCGCCGGGTGGCGCGGACATGCTCCACGTGGACGGGTTTGACCCCGGGCCCACGGCCGGCAACCTCGTGCTGCGGGCGATCTCAGCCGCCCGTGCGGCCGCCCGCGAGGCTGGCGTCGAGCCCAGGCTGCTGCTCCCGCTGGCAGCGCGCCTCGAGAAGCGCATCCCCGTGGCGGCGGGCCTCGCCGGCGGCTCCTCGGATGCGGCTGCCGCGGCGGACGCGGCCCTCGAGGCGTGGGGCGTGGTCCTGCCGCTCGAGACGCGCCACCGGATCGCCGCCGGCCTGGGCTCGGACGTGCCGTTCTTCGCGGTGGGCGGTCCCGCGCTGGTCGAGGGCCGCGGCGAGCGGATCACGCCGCTGGGGTGGCTCCGCGACGCCCAGGGCTGGCCGGACCGCCCGGGCCTGCTCCTCGTGACGCCGGACGTGCCGCTCGCGACGCCCGCGGTGTTCCGCGCCTGGGACCTGGGGGCCAGAGGCCCTGCCGGCGCCGCGCGGCTCGCGTCCTCGCACCTCGCCGACGAGCTCCGCCGAGGCATGCTCACCTCCGACATGCTCCTGGTCCGGGCCTCGGTCCTGGCGGCAGCCAATGACCTCGCGCCCGCCGCCGCGGCCGTGGAGCCCGCCCTGGTGCCCTTCAAGCGGGCGCTGCTCAGGCTGCTCGGCGTCCCGATCGGCGTTTCGGGGTCCGGTCCCATCCACTGGGCCCTCTATTCTTCGCGGGCCGGGGCCGAGGAGGCCGCGGCCAAGCTCCGC